>JBGTIL010000606.1:0-3296 GCA_041745695.1 Chitinophagaceae bacterium
TTTTAATCCGACCAATGAGAAAAATTCTTTTCACTATTCTGGCCCTTTTCATTTTAACGCTGGCTTATTTCCGCAAGCCGAATGACAAAACATGCATCATCGCTGCTGTTGAAACTGTGTGGGGTAAGCGTACACCCGACAAGAACAAGTTCCCGGAATACTTCGAACAGTTTATGGATATCACTGCACCATCGGTAGAGGTGAACAACTGGATTTTTTTTAAAACGATCCGGTACCAATATGGAAAAGAAAAAAAGACCATTGGAGTTGGTCTTTTTAATAGAGTAATTATTATTTAGCGACCTTGAAAGAAAGGGCTGAATTGTTCCACCTCTTACTTCAACGCGATACCTGATTTTTTTGCCTGCTTTTGAATCAGAAGTTTGGTTTGTTTGATGCCTGCGTCTTCGCTCAACTTGTCGCCTTCGTATTCAATACCTATGTAACCGCTGAAACCTGCGTCCTTAACGATTTTGAAGATCTTAGCGTAATCGGTTTCTATACAATTTCCGGCAGCATCAAAATCGTAGGTCTTGGCACTGACACCTTTGGCGTAAGGCATCATTTCTTTCGTGCCTTTGTAACGATCATATTCTTCCACACATTTGTTGCCCTCTCTTTTCAAACAAAAATTGCCGAAGTCGGGCAGGATACCTACATTTTTCTTACCTACTTCTTTCATTACCGAAGCAAGCCACTGTCCGTCAGAACTGTATCCACCGTGGTTTTCCACGATGATGTTAATGCCGGCTTGTTGACCGTATTCACCCAGCTTGCCAAGACCTTCCACCGCAGCTTTCATTACTTCTTCCCGGCTGCTGGTACCATAGGCATTCACCCGGATCGTTTTACATCCGAGGTGTTTCGCCGCATCCACCCATTTATAGTGATTTTCAACTGCCTTGTTCCTGGTGGCTGCATCAGTTTCACCAAGACCACCTTCTCCATCGATCATGATGAGGTGATTAGTGACACCATTGTCTTTACAACGTTGCAGCAGGCTGTTGAGATAAGCAGTGTCTGTGGCCTTATCCTTAAAAAATTGGTTCACGTATTCCACTACGCTGATACCGAATTGCTTTTTGGCAATACCTGGAAAATCAAGGTTGTCGATTTTCTTTGCAAACAATTGCTTGTGCAACGACCACTCCGCAAGAGATATTTGCAAAGTGCTTTTCTTGGGAGCAGCTGCAAAAACCTCAGGTGCTACAAGGGCTCCTGCAGCGAGTACTGCTGCGTTACTGATGAACTGACGACGACTGGGAGACATAGTTGACTGTTTAATTCGTTAGAGATCGGAATATTCCGTTGGTGCTAAGAAAACGATAGTGTTTTTGGAAACATTCTTTTGGTATTCTGGCATAGCAGACAAGGTCTTCCACTCCGGATCAGCACTGAATGCTTTCCAGTGTTCATCGCGCGACTGCCGGTTTTCAAAAGAGGTCATATACATCAGGTTGGGCATGCTGGCACCAGCCATCACTTCCCCGTAAAAAACGGCATTAAAACCGAGGCGCTTAAAAAGCGTAACCTCGCCGCCTTCGTTGAACATTTTTACTTTGTTCTGAAAAATTTTTTCGCTCGGACTTTCGTAGCTGCGCAGTTCGTATACCCGGTCTTTTTTTGGTCCGGTTAGTTGCGGTACAGCAATAGAATTCATGTAGCGAAAAGGGGTCAGCAGTATGGTCTCCATCCGGTTGAACGACGGTTTGTCCCAGACGGCATTGATGTAGGCAGCCCCCTTTTCATTATACGCTTTGTTTTTTTGAACTTTGGCTGCAGCTGATTGTCGTTGGTCGAACGATTTGAAAGGGATAAGTACATAGATTCTTTTGTCTGCCGCAGTGTCGTTGGCAAGTGCCTTAAAAACGCCAGCTTTTGCAATGCCAGAATTGTGGAGCGCCGGTAGGAGTGCATCTTTCAGGTAGGCATCGAGGGCCGCTTCCTGTGCAGCGGAAGAAAAATGATACACACGTAATTCAAACAGGGCTCCTGCAGTCGGTGCTGGTACGCCGCCCAAGCTCAGGATGCTTCCTGCAAATAAAAGAACGAAAGGTAAAAATTTGCTGATTTTCTTAATTATTCCATTACTCATGGTAGACTATAAAATTTTGCGGTCAAGTTAAATCAATTCCCGCTTTCTGAGCCATATTTATATGCCGAATTTCAATGAAAATGAACCTGCTTCCGATTAAAGAAATTATTGACGCGTGCCGTTTGACGCGAGCAGTCGCCGACATTACAGTGAACACAGGCAGGGCTAATTGGTATCTTTATTTGCATGAAGCTTTTCAATGTTGTGTTCCTCATCCTTTTTGTAGTGGCTGCATGCCTGCAGTATAACGATCCTGACCCGTATCTGTGGATCCCTATCTATTTATACGGTGCATTTTTGTGTTACCGTGCGCTACAAAATAAATTCGACCGTTGGTTACTGTTAGTTGGTATGGCATTCTATGCAACCTATGCCATTTATATTTTCTTCCAGCCACACGGCGTTCTGTCATGGGTGGGCGAGCACGATGCCGAAAGCATCACAAACAGTATGCAGGCGAAACAACCCTGGATCGAAACAACCCGCGAATTTGGCGGACTCGTAATTCTTCTCGCCGTTGTGACCACTGATTATTTCTGGCTTCGAAGGAGACCCCGAATCGCAGGAGGCTGATGCCGGCTGGCTGTGTGTGCCTTTCCAACTGTTACAACAATTTGCCTGATAATAAAGTGTTGCGCAACAGGCACCCGAAACTTGTCCTTGCAGTTAGTTTGGTTTGATTGCAAAAGATGAACCGTCCGAGGTTCTGCGGGACTAGTACTTGTCGTCATTGATCTCTATCCAATAACCATCCGGATCCTGGAAGTAGATCTGGTGTACACCATCAACCCTCAGCGTAACACTATCTTTTACACCTTTCCAGTCTTCATAAGCAACGCCGGATTTTTTCAGTCCCTTGATCATTTCATCCATGGAAGCCACACTAAAACAAAGGTGCGAATTTTTACTAAGTGGAGAAGGACCAACGGCACCGGAGATCAGGTGCAAGTGGCTGTGCGCGCCTACCTGAAACCAGGTATGCCTGCCATCATGAAAAGGCTCCGGTATGGTATCAAGTCCAATAACCTTTTGGTAGAACGCGGTACTACGTGCAAGGTCAGTTACGTAATGCGCAATATGATTCAGAGATGCCTTTGGCTTTTGTGTTTTGCCAGCTAGTGCGCTTAAGATTAAAAGTGATACCATGACTAGATTTTTCATGCCGGGGTTCTGTTAATAAATGATTATTGAAGGGGTGAAA
>JBGTIL010000607.1:0-3028 GCA_041745695.1 Chitinophagaceae bacterium
CCCCAGGTTTGAATTTCATTTTTTGAAAACCTCAGGGAGATATACGGGATGCGCATTTCTACAATCCAGCCGTCTGGCCGATACGACACCCTGCTTTGCCATACAGCATCCCATGTTTTGTCTACCTCTTCGAGGCTGCTGCCTGCCAGCTTACCATCACTTTGCACGTTATTGGTGGTGACCAGGAACTGGAAACCGTTTTGCTGATCGTTGTAAGTATCGAAAAAGATAGAGAAATAATCCACATCCTTTCGCTGCTCATCGTCGCGCGCAGTTAGTTGTTTGCCTAACAGGGAGGGATCGTCGAAAAGATAGGCGCTGACGTAAACAGCAGCATCGTCGTAAAGAATTCTTACTTCACTTTTCGTACTTGCGGGAACACCAAAAGAAGGGAAGCTTTGCACAAAACCAGAAATAGGAGGAGACGAATGCCAGATAGAATCGGAGAGCGAACCGTCGATTTTGGGAGAAGTGGATACCCTAATGGCAGTCAGCGACTTTGCTTGTCCGGATACAGCGCCAGACAGGCTCAGAAAAAAAAAGAAAAGCAGAACCCATTTCACAAATCAGCAGTATTTGGCACACGTAAATATAAACGACCGATTTGAGATTAATCAAATCGGTCCTAAGTATTTGTGCTTACCAGAAAGCTGCCTTAATTCATTTTCTTTTTGAGCACTGTCACCTGCTGCTGAAGGTTGTTCACCATAGAAGCTAATTGGCCCACATCCCAGCGCTGTTGGGTATTAGCCTTCGAAATGATCATCTGCGCCTGCCATACTTCCATTATATCCTCCGCCGCCACCGTATAGGGCTGGTACACCGGGTTATCACTCACGAATGTGAATTTATTTTTATGGCGATTATTTTTCATCACTCTCTTATAAACAATCCCTTCGGTTTTGGAAATGACTATATAGGTATTGCTTGTTTTCAATTCCTCGAGGTTGTCTACTTTCTCGCCCACAATAACAGACCCGCTGGGGGTTGGCATCATAGAATCGCCTACGATTTCAAACGCGCGGTAGTCACCGCCTGTTAGCATAGGCAGAGTAAATGTGTTTAACTCATCAATGAATTCAGGGTCTGCAAATCCCGCCAGGTAACCTGCCGCCGCCTTCACCGGAACAAAGGGTATGTCGCCTCGCCCGGCAGCAAGTTTGTGCGCACGGCGTTTGGAAATATAACTAGCCTTGCTTTCTGTCAGGTCTTTTCGAAGCAGGTCGTCCAGCGATAATTTAAACATGTCAGCAATGACTTCCAACACGTCTATACGCGGATCAGCCCTCTCTTCTTCATAGGCGCCCAGGAGAGACCGCTTGATACGCAACTTATTGGCGAATTCCTCCTGTGTCCAGCCGCGGAGCTTTCTCAGAAATTTCAAATTTTTATTTGCAATCGACATCGCGCTAATATATTTAGCTGCAAAATACTAATTTTCTTAGATACTCAAACTGTCCTTGTTTGCAAGACTCCAAAATTGCAGCTATTTTGCACCGGATTGAAAATATATAAGAATGGCAGCCCAGAAAGAACCGGTTATTTTAGTGGTAAATGATGATGGAGTAACGGCACCAGGCATACAAAATTTAGTTGAGGCTGTTAAGGGTTTAGGCAAGATAGTAGTAGTAGCTCCGGATAAACCCCAGTCGGGCATGGGACATGCAATAACCATCGGTACACCGCTGCGTCTGCATAAGGTCAGTTTTTTTGGTCCGGATATAGAAGCTTACCAATGCACGGGCACGCCTGTAGACTGTGTTAAGCTTGCTGTAGATAAAGTATTGCACAGCAAACCAGACATCTGTATCAGCGGTATCAACCATGGCGCTAATCACAGCATCAATGTTATTTACTCGGGCACTATGTCGGCCGCTGTGGAAGCGGCCATTGAAAGCATCCCCGCCATCGGTTTCTCACTGCTTGATTATAGCCTCGAAGCCGACTTTACAGCAGCACGTAAGTATGCCCGCCTGATAGTGGAACAAATGCTTACCTCACCTCCCGACAAGCATACAGTTTTAAACGTAAACATACCCGTGGCGCCCCCTTCAGAGATTAAAGGCCTGAAGATCTGCCGGCAGGCTTACGCCAAATACGAAGAAGACTTTTTAGAACGGCTTGATCCGCACGGCCGCAAGTACTACTGGCTTACCGGTGAGTTTGTAAACTTTGATGAAGGAACCGATACAGACGTGTGGGCACTCGCCAACAAGTATGTGAGCGTGGTACCGGTGCAATTCGACCTTACGCACTATAAACAAAAAGCAGAACTCGAAAAAAACTGGAAAATTGTTTCTTAAAAAAGATAATTTCAAACTGGGCATCCTTCTGGCCATCATTTTGCCTGCGCTCGTATTTGTAGCCATCTACTTTTACCGCTTTAATTTCTATTCCTTCCCCGAATTTTTAAGCGTTGTGAAAAATGAAAACCGGCTCATTACTTTCTTCGGAACCTGGTGCATGATCGCCAACATTGCACTGTTCACCATCTATATAAATACGAACCGCTTTCAGACGTCAAAAGGAATCTTCATCGTAACCCTCGTGTACGGCTTGCTGATTTTGCTCCTGAAGGTGCTCAATTGATAGCTGTGTGCATCCCATCTTGCTGTCGCACACCCGCGTGGTAAGCCTACAATGAGCTAAAGGTTGCTCAACAAGGCGTCAAGTGCTGACAAAACTTTCAGTTGCCATGCTCGAGCTAAAGGCCATTTGCTGCAAGAAATGCAAGGACTGCCCGCGTACCCGGTGAATCCGGCGCATTGGAACTGCTTTGGTTAATTTTGTTTGATGATGCGCATTATCACCGCCCATTTGCACCCATGAGGTATTATATCATTGCCGGAGAAGCTTCGGGCGACCTGCACGCGAGCAACCTGATCAAAGAATTGAAACAGCTTGATCCCGGCTCCGACATCCGGGGCTGGGGTGGCGACCTTATGAGCGCAACAGGGGCTGTTGTAGTAAAACACTACAAAGAGCTGGCTTTTATGGGTTTTATAGAAGTTATAAAAAACCTGCCCGC
>JBGTIL010000608.1:0-9644 GCA_041745695.1 Chitinophagaceae bacterium
AAAGGTTTTTCCAAATTACGGAAAAACCTTCGTTAATCAGCAGTGAGCTGGCGGTGGTTTGTTATTGTTTTATAAACTTCTCCACGGATCGCTGCCCCTCATTTATGAAATGTATAAGGTAGCTTCCCTCGCGTAAATGCCCGGTTTGAATAATAGATGAACCCTTCTCGGCAGCACCTGAAGCCAGGTTGCGTCCATTGTAGTCGAACAGGATATACTGATACGGGAAGGCACTACTTACAGATAGCGTATTACCGGTAATCAAATTGCTGAGGAGCTTAGGACCCATGCCCTGCTTGCCTTTTAGAGCTATGACATTTGAAAAATGGTGACGCCCATTATCGAATGCTACTTTCAGCCTGTAGTGTAATACTGGAGATGCCATCGGTAACCAACTGTATGCCCTCGAAGCGTTAGCCTGTGTTTCAAGCACACGATAGTTACGACCGTCTTCTGAAACCTGTACTTGTTGATCAATTACGTTTTCATCTGCATCAATGGTCCATTGTAATTTATGGAGGCCAGCGTCCTGTAACCCTTTCAATTCAAGCCTGCGTAGCGGCAGGGGTTCAACGGGCGTAAAATTTGCCTCCAGCGAATACGAGCCCAGGCTTCCGTATTCAGAAGTATACTGATTGCCTGATCCATCTATTTTCAGGTAGTAAGTACCTGCTGCCAATACGGTATCCACAATAGAACTGAGCGCATTACCCGGATTGTAAGACCCAATGATATTGTAATTATTATCGTGGAGGTCTACCTGCAGATCGAGATCAGATCCTGTATTGCCTGTGCCTACGTTATAAGGAATTGCTGCCAGCTGAAAACGCCCAACAGAGTCAACAGTAAACCGGAACGCGTCTACATCGTTTGTATTTGAAACCACTCCTGTGATAGTAAACTCATCGTCATCGAAAGCGGTGATGGTTGCATTGGGAAGTGCATCTCTATGATCGTCTGGTCTAAAGCCAAACCCGTTGGAAGCACTGGTAATGATACTGAGGTCGTTTTGAGTGTTGGCGCAACCGTAGGGGTCGGCGCCATTGTGCCACACTGTAAAATTTTTGTAATAGCCAACACCCATGATCGGTGCCCAGCTTGTTTCACCGTTACCGGTGCCATAATGGTAGTCGGAGGTCTTGTTGCAGGCTGCATCATAAGTGGATTGGTGCGAAAGCCCCAGCGTATGTCCTACTTCATGTGCGCCTGCTTCGGAAATATTCTTTGTGTTGAAATTGAACAGCGCAGTGAAAATGAAGCAGGGTGTATTGTCGCCCCAGGTAAATGAGCCAATGAAAGCCACTCCGCCGGCGTTGCTGCCATACCAGCTGTTAGAGGTAGTAAACAAAGCCCTCATTCTTTTCAATGCAGGCGCCTGCAAGTACTTTACAGAGTCTGTGGTTACGTTGATGTTGAAAGGACGAAAGTCCTCTGCAATCCTGTTGAAAATCTCTGTGATTTTTGCTTCCGGCAGGTTAGCGCCGGCACAGTGAATCGGTCCGTCGTAATTCCAGCTGGTGCCAGTAACTGTGTGCCCGTCGAAGTCGAGAAAAATCACCGCCTCTGCTGCCGGATAGCTATCGTATTTTGGTATTTGTGCGTTCAACCTTCCTGCGACAAAAAACAGCAGGGAAAGCAGGGTTAGGGATAGGTTTTTCATAAGGAGGGTGTTGTCTGGAAGGAATTGGATTGAATACAGGGGCAGTCGATGCAGCTATTCGTTCATGATTCTCAGCTGGTGTTTCTTAATAAAGTAATAGGCTCCGTCTTGTATTTGGAGCTCGAAGGCATCACTGTGGGTCCGGCTCAAAATCCGCCCTTTGAAGAAAAACGCACCTGTGCTGGTAACTCCTCGGGTAAATGTGAGGGCAGACCCTGCGTAATTTGTTGAGCGAACAATTACAGATTGGATCTCCTTTGCGCTCGCATCAGATCGCGATACAACGACACCACTGTACACATGAGCACCGAGCTTGATACTAACCGATTGTCCTTCCTGAATGGAAAACAAAGCAGCTAGCAATTCCACCTTAATATTCAACGCCTGGGGCAGGGATGCGAACAACTTTGGCTTGTTGTAATCCGGTTCTGAAATTGGTGCAGAAGACTGGGCAAAACAATTGCACAGACACAAGGTGAGCAGCATACTAAAGCTGCCTTTTATCAGGCTTTTCATAGGATATTGGTTAACGTAACTTGAAAGCAACCTCGCCTTGCATTTGTGCTTGCAGCGCAGGGTTACTGTACAAGATTTACAATTAAACCTCCTAATTCAAAATACAACAGCGCTGCGTTTTCTAAATCAAGGACAAATCCCGCAACCCCTTCGTAAAATAACGAAAAGCGACACCGTAAAATCAACGGCTAATAATTGCCTATGCTCAACATGACCAGCGTACAGCCTGCAACCACTTCTATTCCTTTGTCCTCCGCCGCTTGCATCAACTGATCATTTTCTGTACCCGGGTTGAAAATGATGCGTTTTGGATTAAGTGCCAGAATGTAATCATAATACGGCACCTGGTTGGAAGGATTCAGGTAGAGTGTTACAGTGTCTATACCGTCATGAGGCGTCTGTTCGACACCAATGGGAACTTCTCCAACAATCCCTTTCTTCTTACCAATTGCTACCACCGGGTGCCGGTGGGCCCTGAGCTTTTTGAGAGCCAGGTAGCTATATCTTGCGGGGTTATCTGAAGCACCCAGAATAAGTGTTTTTTTACCATTATCTGTTGGAAGCATAAGTAAGATTTTGCAAATGCTATGCCTCAAAAGGGCTTGCCATGGGTTTGCCTGATAACTCCGCGGGCGATGAAGGGGACGCGTTTAAACGCAGCCACAAAAATATTGGTGAGGAACGAACGTCCGAAGCATTGCTGTAGTTTCCTTCCTATCCAAAGGCGTGTCTTAAAGTGGTGATTCCACAGACCGGTGTACTGCGCTTCCATGGCGGCTTGGGATGCTCTTCCCGACAGGAAGGCATCTAAACAGGAAGCAGCGAGCTTACTCCCATGCAATGCCATACTCATCCCGTTGCCGCAAAGAGGTGGTATGGTACCTGCTGCATCACCTATCATCAGCACTCCATTTTCCACGGCGTTCTTGCGCACAAAATTTATCTGTGCAATAGTAACCGGGAAGCTGTCCAGCCTGGTGCAATTAGTTAAAATCTTTTTCAGATGTGGATTGCTGTGTAAAATCTTTTGTTCCATGGCCACAATATCGCCACCAAAAGCCTTCAGATTTTCGGCCCCGGTCATGTAGCACAGGCAGTATTTATTGTCCTCTATCCTGGAGATGCCACAGTAGCCATGTTTGAAATTGTGAAGGGCTATAAGGTCATCTGGCGAGGTAGCAGTAATGTGGTATTTAACGCCAACGTAATTCGCAGGCTTCTTAAATCCTTTCTGCAGAAAGGACCGGTTCCAGGCAGTATCGAAGTTGCTTCGCTTTCCATAGGCGGCACAGCAGGCGCGCGCAATAACTTCACCACGTGTTCCATCCGCCACATCCTGGTGCGCTACATAGAAATTATCACTGAAACGAATGCCGGATGCTTTTGTTTGTTCCAGCAGCACAACCCCCGAACTCCTGGCTATCGCTGCCAGCGAGGCATCGAGCAGATAACGGCTGATACCAAAGCCACCCAGTGGCAGTGCCGAGGTAAATGAGGTTCCATCGGGGGATGTAACCTGTAGATTAATTATCCGGGGCAGATCCATTTCTTCGAGCGGCAGACCAAGGGACTGGAGAAAATTCCAGCTTTCCATGCTGATGTATTCACCGCAGACTTTATGAAAAGGAAACTTTTCTTTTTCGAAAACAACTACACTGTAGTTCATCTTTGCGAGCTGAATCGAGAGCGACAAACCTGCAAGGCCGCCACCAATGATCGCCACATCGTATGTGTTTGAAGTAGTCATTTCTTAGTGTAAATGATGAGCCAGCGAAAAGCCCACTTCCACTGGAGCAAACAGCTTTTTATCTGGGCAGATGCCAGTAACCTTAGCCAATCCGTTTTCACAAAGCCGCGCAGTACAGACAGAGGTGCATCGTGTTTTACGAGCCTGCTTTTAGAAAAAAAATGGGTTAGCAGTTTGATCGAATAATACGCCAAAGGGTGCCGTTGAAGGTCATTGATGAAAAACCCGACCGATACTTTCTGCTTCATCCATTCAAGCATGAACACCAGTTGCTCGTTTGAAAAATGATGACAGAACAGGGAAGAAAAAATAATTGATGGCGGCTCCGTAAAAATGGCTTCGTGATAGGGCAAACAGGCAAAAGAAATCCCATTGTTTTGTTCGCGGCTTTGAGCAAACCGGATACAGTCAGCATTGATGTCAACTCCGGTTAGCTGAACAGACAATCCTTTCTTTTTGCACCAGGTCTGGATGACCCTTAGATTATCACCGCCACCGCATCCGATCTCCACGATATGTAAGTGCTCAGCAAAAGCCTTGTGCTCTAACAGGTGTGATAAACCGGCCAGTGTTACGTTGTGCCCGCCAAGCCTGCGATTGATGATCTCCAGTTCGAGCATGTTCCGGCGGATGTCTTCGAAAGGAACACCTGCTTCATCTAATATTTCTTTTTTATCGGAACGCTCTTTAAAAACGGGCATTTAATTATGTGCAGTAAAAGTTTCTACAGTCAAACCCGGACCGAATGCAGCAGCAAACAACTTATCAACTTTATCTCCTTTGCTCAGTATTTCTTTCAGCACAAACAGAATTGTTGCCGAAGACAGGTTGCCAAATTCTTTCAGTACATCATAAGAATAATTCAATTCACCATTACTGAGATGCAGGCTTTTATGAATCGCTTCCAGCACGCGTTTACCGCCAGGATGAACACACCAGTGCGAAAAATCATTGCGAGTCAGGTTTTCTTTTGCAGCTACCTTATCTACAATTCCAGCAAAATCTTCCTGGATCAAATCCGGTATATACCCACTCAGGGTCATTAAGAAGCCGCTGGAAGATAGTTCCCAGGCCATATCGCGCTTACCCTTTGGAATCACCTCACTATAAAACTGATCGATATATAGGCCGGTACCTTCCGATCCGTTGGAGGTGACCAGGGCAGCAGAGGAGCCGTCGCCAAAAAGAAGTGAAGAAGCGATATTATCCATCGTCGCTTCCCTCTGAAAGTGCAGGGTGCATAGTTCAGTACATACAACCATCACTTTTGCAGCAGGATCGCTGGTACAAAATGCATCTGCAATTTTGAGCGCGTGAATGGCAGCATAGCAGCCCATAAAATTCACTGATGAACGAAAGATGTTTTTATTCAGGTCCATTAATTCCATTACCTGCAGGTCGAGGCCAGGAGCAGTCATCCCTGTGCAGCTAACAGTTATGAGGTGTGTGATTTCTTTCGGGTGCAACACGTTGTGCAGGCAGGCACGGATAGCATCTACTGACAGCTGAGGTGCTTTGCGATTGTACACTGCCATGCGCTGTTCGAGTGAAGGAAAAGGATCAAGCCCTTCGGTTTGGGGATAAAACTTCCACTCCTGCACAGGCCGACTATAATCGGAGATTACTGAGTAGCGCTGGCTGATGCCACTTTGCGAATACAGGAAACGCATCTTGCGCTTATCGTCTTCCGTGGCAGCATAAACCTGCTGCATAAACTGCAGAATGTCTGTTTGAGCATGCCGGTAAGAGGGCAAAGCAGTTCCTATAGAAATAATTTTACTCAATGTTTTAATATGATCAGGGTTGTAAAATAAGCCACCGTACAGCAAGTTGCCACCAAATTCATCCGCAGACTGTTTTTAAAATCAGCCGCTGATTCCTGCAGGTATACGCTCCTCATCCAATAAAGAAAATAAACGACAGACGGTAGTGTTACCAACAAGAATAAATAAAAAAGGTTGAGCTCATTTTCTCGTTGAAACCATATGAAAAGCAACGAGGCTGACAGCACAAAAAAGGCCCCGCTGAAAATGAAGGTTCCCCTTCTCCCTAGTAAAATACTTATACTCCTGACTCCATCAAGTTTGTCTTCGGCGTGCTGGTAAACCTGGGTTAACGGGTACAAAGCTCCAATAAGACAACTGGAAATGAAACAGGGAAGCAGCGGAACAGCCCCGGAGTTTTCAATAGTAACCCCGTGATAGGTGAGCCAAAACACCAGGGCTCCCTGGAACAGGAACACAGTGAAGAAACCTACTAGCGGATAGCGCTTCAGACGAATTCCACGGTAGCTGTAAGCACGTGACGCCATTATGTAAAGCAGGATGCCCAGCGCAAACAGGGAGGAGATAAGAAGCGATAGTATCAGCGCCAGCCCATCCATAATGATCGTTGTATAAAGCAGCTGCTGCGTCGGTTGCTGTGGACGGGCCAATCCACCAATGGGAGTTGTATCACGGTCCATATACGAATTGTAACCATTGCTGGCCGGATAAACCATGAGGTGCAATATGAAAAAAATAAGTGCTGCTGCATTCCAGTTGGGCTGTTGCACCTGGCTTAGACCAAACAAAAAAACCGGTAACAGGAAGAGCGAAAAATGAAACCGCAGCAATTGTATCGTGGAAGATAATAGCACCGTTTAAGTTAAAGAAAAATAACTGTGTCTGCCAAAATTTTGTAGCCTGTCTCATCGCCCGAGAACACCCCGAATGCAATTTTGGATCGGCGGAAAAAAATACCTGAGATCCGATAGTTACGGCGGAGGATAGCTAAATTGACGAATGAAGTACATTTTCCTGTTGTGCCTCCTGTGTAGTTTGTTCAAGGCTCCCGGACAGGTTCAGCCATTCCGCTTTGCTTTTATCAGTGATACCCACATCGGATCGCCGAATGGCCTGGCGGAGGAGGACCTGAGAAGAACGGTTGCTGATATCAATGCACAGGAAAACATAGACTTTGTGGTACTCACAGGCGACATTACAGAGTTAGGGAAAGAAGAGGAGCTTAGGCTGGCAAAACTGTTGCTGGACAGCTTAAAAATTCGCTACTATATTCTTCCGGGCAATCACGACACAGGCTGGAGTGGAACCGGGGGCCTCGGTTTCAGTCAAACGTTCGGTGACGATAAATTCCATTTCATCCACAAAGGCATGCACTTTATTGGGGTAGCTTCCGGTCCCTACGTACGTATGAGCGACGGCCATGTACCCAGGCATCATATCAACTGGCTGACCGCTGAACTAGGAAAAATCACGAACAACGAGCCGGTCGTATACCTCAATCATTATCCACTGGATAGCGGGCTGGATAACTGGTACGAAGTAATAGACCTGCTGAAACAAAAAAATACCGTGCTGGCGCTCTGCGGTCATGGACACAACAACCGCGCTGTAAAAGCAGAAGGTATTCCTGCAGTGATGGGGCGCTCTAACCTGCGTGCTAAAAATGCAGAGGGCGGGTACAACCTTGTGCAGGTAACAAAAGATTCTTTTCTCTTCACAGAACGGTCACCGGTTTCAAGGAACCAGAAAATATGGGTCGGTGTTGCCAATGCAAAGCAGCAGTATACCGCAGACAACCAGTACCCGCGCCCCGATACCTCCGTCAACTCGAAGTACCCGGGCGTCAAGGAACTATGGCGTTTTCATTCTCCTGCCAACGTTATATCTACACCATCGGTAATCGATGGCAAGGTGGTTTTCGGCAATCAAAATGGAACGGTACAGGCCTTGAACCTTTTGTCGGGTAAGAAAGAATGGGCATATCACACGGGCGGACCCATTTTCTCATCTCCGGCCTCAACAACGAACCTGGTGATCCTCGGTTCCGCAGACGGAACTATCTACTCTTTCAATAAAGCGGGAAAAAAGACCTGGACCCACGCTACCAAGGCAGCTGTTCTCGGGTCTCCCGTTATAGAAAACAATGTAGTATATATTGGAGGAAGCGACAGCTGTTTCCAGGCGTTGACAGCCAATACAGGAAAAGTATTATGGAAGTACTGTAAGCTGGAAGGGCCTGTGACAGGCGCACCTCTCGTGTATGGTGAAACCATTATTTTCGGAGCCTGGGATCGTAACCTGTATGCACTCAATAAAAAAACCGGAGCACTGGTATGGAAATGGAACAACGGCTCACCGGTTATCAACTATTCACCCGCAGCCTGCACACCGGTAGTAGCGGATGGTGTTGTGTATGTTGTTGCTCCCGACCGCTATCTGTCGGCCATCGATGCTGCCACTGGCAGCACATTATGGCGCACAGGTGAGAGTAAGGTGCGGGAATCAATAGGCATTTCGGAAAATGGAAAATTTGTTTTTGGGAAGACGATGCAGGACTCAGTTGTTGCATTTCATACTAATCGGGCATCTGCAAAACCTGCATGGAAATTTAATGTGGGCTTTGGGTACGAGCACGTGCCCTCCATGCTCATAGAAAAAGACGGCAGGCAGTTCTTTGGAACCAAGAACGGCGTTGTTTACTGCCTAGACGGAGCCGGTAGTAAAATACATTGGGTACATAAGGTAGATAACTCCATGGTAAATACGGTTCGTGTGCTTGGGAGCAAAAAGGTTCTCGTATCTACCATGGATGGATCTGTGGTACTGCTCGAAGAGCAGTAATTAACGACGGAACCTGGAAACAAGCCATATAATAAGCGCTACAACTGCGATGACTGCAATAACGCCGATTGCCATACCGGCCTGGAATATATCGCCAATAGCCTCGCAAGATGTGAGCGTGGTCGCCAGTACTATTAGAAAGATCGAAAGTGACTTAAAATTTTTCATTGTGCTCTATTTAAATCAGTGTATGCAAAACCTTTGCCGTTATTGAACTGCCTCAAATGGGCAGAGGGCCTGTGGTAGACCATCCCGGGCTGTGTTTGATTGGATACGTTGCATATGGCGAATGAATGCGGTACAAAAAGAAGCCTTAATTTGGCGCTTCACAAGGAACAAGGATGAAACATTTACCTATAAACCCCAACTTATTTGTTACGAATCGCATGCGTTTTATGGAACGGATGCAACCGAACAGCATCGCTGTTTTTGTGAGTAACGACGAATTTCCGAGAAACGGAGACGCGCTGCATCAATTCCAACAAAACAGCAATTTGTACTGGCTTTCGGGAATCCTGCAGGAAGAAAGCATGGTTATCCTGTTCCCCGACAACCCAGATCCAAAATATAAAGAAGTTTTAGTGCTTGTGCGGCCCAATGAACTGAAAGAAAAATGGGATGGGAAGCGCCTTCGCAGGGAGGAAGCCATACGCATCAGTGGGATTCAGACAATAATCTGGTTAGATACTTTGGATGCCCTGCTTCAGCCCTGGATACATTTAGCTGACGGTATCTATTTAAATACGAATGAAAACGATAGAAAGAACAGCCTCGTTCGTACCAAAGAATACAGATTCGCTGATGACATTCGAAGCCGATATCCACTGCACCGGTACGAACGCTCTGCAAAACTGATGAAAGACCTGAGAGCTGTCAAAACTGTACACGAAATAGAAGTAGTGCAGGAGGCGATACGAATCACAGGTAAAACTTTTGAACGGTTACTCCGGTTCGTATCACCAGGCGTGATGGAATACGAGATAGAAGCCGAGATCGTACACTCATTTCTCAGTCAACGTTCAAGTGGGGAAGCCTACAGTAGTATCATTGCCTGCGGCGACAGCGCCCGTACCCTGCATTATGTAGACAACAATGC
>JBGTIL010000609.1:0-2631 GCA_041745695.1 Chitinophagaceae bacterium
TGTGCAGCAGTCCATCGTTGTGGTCGAGGTGACGAAAGATGTACGAAGTTTGAGGCTGGGCATGCGCTGTTTGCAAGCAGCTACACAACAGCATCCAAAGCAGCCTTCGTATCATCTTGTAATTTACTGTTTTTTGAAAAGTTTTTGTACACTGGTCATTGTGTTTGTTTGAAGGAGTTGGATTTCAAGTACGGACGGGGAGAACATTCTGGCGCAGCCGGCAGGGAAGCCTCCACACCCATAGGATTTATCCCGATGTTGAACAAGACCCGCTCATTTCTTCCCGCCGCGGGAGCAATTGTATGAAGTTTCTGCGGTTCATATGAGCATGCATTGGAAAGAATACAACTCGTTTTTCAAAAAACAGTGACTGCCAGCAAAAAGAATGAAACGCTTTAAAGCTGCTGCAGCAACTTTTTCATAATAGTTTAATTGTTGCACCAAGCTATTTAACGCCAGCAATTAAAAACAGGAAGCTTTATTTTCTGGTATCCTTTTTTGATTAAGTGGTAATAACTGTCACTTCTTTAGTTGATGGCGAATCATTGTTGCGTCAAGCTTTTGTTGCACTAAGCCTTCGGTAGCCTTTGGAAACGGTGATCGTTTGAGACGGAAGAAGTTTGCAAACCAAACTCTCTTATGTACAAATTTCGAAACGTCTTCACGAGCCTTCCGCTATATATGTAGCACAAGCCTGCGCAAAAGTAAATGGGTTTAGCTGTCAGCCGCAGCATTGTCAGCCAAGACGCAGGCCTTGGGTTATGACAATCCTGTCAAAGCCATTTTTGTTTGCTGCAGATTGAATTTTTAAATCATGCCCTGTATTAAAGACCGGTGGATTCCAGCATAAGTACGGACTGCTGTTATGTTTGGTAAGGGGATGACCTCCATCCTCTGGCTACATCTTCTTGTATTGCTGAAGCCGGGACTGAAATGCAGCCATCTCGGTGGCGGAAAAAGGTTTTTTGCTTTTCAGCGCTTCAATGGCTTTTTGCTGGAAGTGTATCGCTTTTGATTTATCGTTTGCGCAGCCATACCACTCTGCCATTTTATTATAAGGCCTGGCCATATTAACAAGTTCCGGATAAGCAATTTGATCAATTTGCGCCTGGTAAGCCTCGGCACCTAACCGGTAAATTTCCGCTGACAGGTTTAATTTGTCTGAATAGAATTCGATAGGATGAATAATGGCATCATAGGCAGGTTCCTCATAGGTAGGTGTCACCAGCACCGCTTTGCCGTACTCATAAGCCTTGCGCTGGTTGGTTTTGAGTAACGAAGAAAAGGTATGAGAAGCGATGAAAAATGCGTATTTGAGTCCCGGTTCGTTTCTAATTATTTCATCGATAGCTAAAAGTTCTGAATCCGGTTTTCCGACATAGTCCCCCTTACGGTAATCGCCATGATAGTTCATCAAATCGAAATTTATGGAATCGTCCAATACACGTAAGTGTTTGTCCAAATTGCGTTTAGCCAATGCTTCTTTTATATCCCAGTCATTGTTCACTATTTTGCGCAAAACTTGCGGAAGATCTTTAGGGTGGCCCATCCACGCGAGCCTTCCTTCTGCATTTACTACAATCGTCCTGGGAATGCCCATAATCTGTTCTCCCGAAGCAACAAGCCAGCCAGCCACCATAAAATTGCTATCCTCTGCCGCCACCAGATAATCCATCCGGGGCCCCATGCTGTCGACAAATGCTTTTACTTTCTCCCTCGAAGTGTTTTTCATTTCCATGACATCAATGCCTAAAATGGTAACCCTATCCTTATATTCACGGGCTAAGGCGGAAAGATGAGGCATTGCTGCCTTACAAGGCCTACACCAGGTTGCCCAGAACTCCAGCACATACACGTGGCCTTTTTCGAATCTTTGAACCGGTGTTCCTTTTAGCCATTCCCGCACACGCAGCGGGGGAGCTGGATCACCGATGTTTAGAGAAGGGGATTGCTCATTTTGTGCATGGGCGGTGACTGCTATCACACATAACAGCAGCAATAGCTGAAAATTCGGGCTCCTGATCATATTGAATGTTTTTTATGCTTTGATCAGCTTTGTTAACCTCCTCCTGCTTAGCATGCTAGCGGCTGTCTTTCTTTATGAAAACAAAAAGGTTTGTCCCTTGTCAAACCAAAGTTCTCTTTGTCTTTCATCCCTTGATTTTGTCCTGTATCATCAGTTGCGGCTAACAGTAAAGCATTTGCGATGTGGGCAATTGGCATTACAAATGTTCAATAAAGATATTTCGTTTCAGATCATTTTCAAAAGCTTTATTGGTTAGCTTTCGGAGCCCAATATTGCAAATACACCATAGCGGTAGGCGCTTTGTGAGTTGGTTATTTTGTTGTCTGACTCCCAAGCTGTTTACCCAGCTTTTCATATTCGATGTCATTCGGTTCCCAAAGTTCCACCTTGTTTCCTTCCACGTCAAGGATATGAACAAATTTTCCATATTCAACTGCCTGAATAGTGTCTACAACTGTTACTGCATTTTTCTTTAACTCTTCGACAAGTGCTTCTATGTTTTCAACTCTGTAATTTATCATGAAGTCTTGCGACGAAGGTTCAAAGTATTTCGTTGTTTCATCAAACGGACTCCATTGTGTAAACCCTTTCCTGGCGCTGTCTGC
>JBGTIL010000610.1:0-1545 GCA_041745695.1 Chitinophagaceae bacterium
TGGTTATCATTGGCAGCGATTGTATCGAACTCACTCAAAATATCATTGAGAATTCCTTTGAGCAGTTGAAAAGCCATGATTTTGTACTGGGCCCGGCTAAAGATGGCGGATATTACCTGCTGGGTATGAACTATGCCGAAGAAAAACTTTTCTTAAACAAAAACTGGAGTACACCTAACGTTGCCAAACACACACTTAACGATTTCAAAACCCTCGGGAAAACCTGTTACCTGTTGCCTGAACTATCTGATATAGATACCATAGATGACCTGACTGAAAGTTTAAAAGCCATTATTGAATAAACAACATATTGACCCGATTCTGACTGACCGAAAACCCTCACTTATGTTAAAAGAGCTATCTTTGTCAATCAATTAAAAGAGGCCAGAAAGGTTTTCAAACCTTCAATATATATAACAAATGAGTAAGCAAGGCAGGATCCTGGTTGCCATGAGCGGCGGCGTAGACAGTTCAGTAGCATCAGTGATGCTGCATGAACAGGGCTATGAAGTGATCGGGCTGACCATGAAAACCTGGGATTACGCTTCATCCGGCGGAAGTTCCAAAGAAACCGGTTGCTGTAGTTTAGACAGCATCAATGATGCCCGTTCATTGGCCGTTGCCTATTGTTTTCCGCATTATATTTTAGATATCCGGGATGAGTTTGGCGATTTTGTGATCGATAATTTTGTAGACGAATACCTGGCAGGCCGCACCCCTAATCCCTGCGTATTATGCAATACCCACATAAAATGGGAAGCTTTGCTTAAGCGTGCCGATAAACTGGATTGTGAATTTATAGCCACCGGCCATTATGCAAATATCCGGAAACAGGATAATGGCCGCTATGTGATCTCCAAAGGAAAAGATGAGAATAAAGATCAATCTTATGTACTTTGGGGAGTATCACAGCGCAACCTGGCCCGTACTAAATTCCCGTTAGGAAGTTTTACAAAATCAGAGATCAGGCAAATGGCTGCAGATATGGGACAACTTGAACTGGCAAACAAATCAGAAAGCTATGAGATCTGTTTTGTTCCTGATAACGATTATCGCTCATTTCTCAGAAATAAAGTTGAAGATCTGGACGAACGTGTTGGCCCGGGTAATTTTGTTCTCAATGACGGCACTGTTGCAGGAAGGCATCAGGGTTATCCGTTTTACACCATCGGGCAGCGCAAAGGTTTGGGTATTGCATTGGGGCAACCCATGTTTGTAACCCGCATTTTGCCCGAAAGCAATATAGTAATGTTAGGGACCCAGCAAGAGCTTGAACGCTCATCTGCACAGGTTAAAAATGTAAATCTCATCAAATACGATCAGATCAGCCAGCCTCTGGAAGCTATTACCAAGATACGGTATAAAGATGCAGGGGCAATGAGCACTATCGTGCATGACGGCGATAAGGTTAAAATCGATTTTCATCACGCCGTTTCGGGCGTAGCTCCGGGACAGTCTGCGGTGTTTTATGAGGAAAATGATTTATTAGGAGGCGGTTTCCTGATGTAACAGTTATTGCCCGGCTACCGTACACCTTGATTATGG
>JBGTIL010000611.1:0-1576 GCA_041745695.1 Chitinophagaceae bacterium
ATCTGTGATGCTAATACCATTTTCGGCTGATGCAGTCACATCAATACACAGGGGCGATAGGTCTCTTTACTATATTCCCCCGTACTGTCTTATAATTTCATGGTACCCGATTCTATAATTGAATAGTACTACGTAGATGCACAAGCTAAATCAAAATAAATTTTAAATACTTTAAATATTTCGACCATGAGACAAAACATTAAGAGTTTAAACGGTTTCACCATTAGCGCTACTGACGGAGAGATAGGAAAGGTTAAGGACTTTTACTTCGATGATGAAAGCTGGACAATCCGTTATTTAATAGTAGAAACCGGTAGCTGGCTGGTTGGACGCAAGGTACTTATTTCGCCGCACGCAATTACGCAGCTTGATTGGGGAAGCAGCACTTTCGTGAGCAATCTTACACAGGAACAAGTAAAGAGCAGCCCCGATATTGATACAGATAAACCTGTGTCGCGCCAGCAGGAAATGGAGTTGTATAGACACTATCCCTGGGGGAACTATTATGGTGGAGTGCTTTGGGGCGGTGGTATGGGTGTTACAGGAATGATGCTGCCGGCTCATGAAGCCGTTGCACCAGAGGTAGAGCAGGAAGTTGATACCCGCCATCAAGCCCATGCCGACCCGCATTTGCGCAGTACGGATAAGGTAACGGGTTATAGCATCAAGGCTGCTGACGGACGGATCGGAGATATAGAAGACTTCATCATGGACGGCAACACCTGGAAAATCGACTATTTGATCGTTGATACCGGAAATTGGTTTCCGGGAAAAAAAGTTATCATCTCACCAAATTGGATAAAAGAAATCAAGTGGGAAACGTCTGAAATTAGTATTCAAGCTACAGTAGAGCAGGTCAAGAACAGCCCGGAATATGAAGCCGGTAAGCATATTGAAAATGAATATGAAGCAAATCTTTCAAATTACTCTGGCAGATTTATAAAAATAAATAAATCTAAGAATGAGCAGTGGATTTGAGTTTTTATCAGTTTTATTTGAGTTCCGACTGATGGTACTATCTGTTCTTAGTCCAACATTTTTAGCCCTAGTCGGTATTACAGAATTATAGATTTAATGATCCCTTTACAAGGTGTTGATCTGTCTTTTAAAGATTAGATCCGCCTGGATGAGTTAACTAGATGAATTAATGATTAAAGTTTGAAAATTATGGATGACAAAGCATGGTTTGATTTTTTTGGAGCCCCTAAGATTAAGTATTCTCAAATCGAAGATATCAGCAATAATGCACCGGAATTAATTGTGTGGGCTGCTCCTGTTATGTTCTTTTTTGTGTTATTGGAGTGGTACATATCGTACAGACAAAACAGGCAGCTTTATAAAAAGTCTGAAACGATCGGTTCAATTTTAGTAGGAGTCGGTAATGTAGCGATTGCGTTTGCGCTCAAGTTCGCCTTGCTATACCTCGTTGTTTTGGTATATAACCTTGTACCATGGAGAATGTATTTTAGCTGGTGGATGTTTTTACCCTGCTATATCATCTTCGATTTGAGAATACTTAATCTTAGGGGCTCCAAAAAAATCAAACCATGCTTTGTCATCCATAATTTTCAAACTT
>JBGTIL010000612.1:0-6459 GCA_041745695.1 Chitinophagaceae bacterium
TTCGTTTCTGGGAGCATGTACAAGATAAAACGGTTTTTGCTTTTCACGGAGGGCTGGGGGCCGGTAAAACCACAACTATTAATGCGCTCTGCAAAGCCAGGGGAGTGCGGGATGCAACAGGAAGTCCCACCTTTTCAATCATTAACGAATACGCTTACACGGAGCAGGGAAGGAGCTGCGCTTTATTTCATATTGATCTGTATCGTTTGAATGACATTGATGAAGTGATTGCTGCAGGAGTAGAAGATTGTATTTTCAGTGGTTCGGTATGTTTGGTAGAATGGCCGGGCAGGGCAATGCGGCTTTTTGACGAGCATACAGTTCATGTGATAATAGAGGCAGTTAATGAACAAACCAGGATTGTGAGGGTGCTCGATCACATACAATTCAATGCCCTTGGATTGACAGAACAATTGTAATTTGTAGCCTCATACTTTAAGAACTACTGCCTGCATACTTATGTCGTATCCAAGACCATTGATCAGTACATCATTCAGCTACGAAACGCTTGAGGAAACACTCGACATCAAACCAAAGGGCGCCGAGTTGCATATTGGTATTCCCAGGGAAGTGGCTTTCCAGGAAAACCGTATCGCCCTCACCCCTGATGCCGTAAGTGTGCTGGTAAGTAACGGACATAATGTTACCATCGAACATAACGCAGGAGAGGCAGCCCACTTCCAAGACAAAGACTACAGCGAAGCCGGGGCAAAAATCGTTTACAGCAGGGAAGAAGTTTACAAGGCGCCCATACTGGTGAAAAGTGCACCGGTAATCGAAGACGAACTGCCTTTTCTCCAAATGAATCAGCTGATCATCTCGCCTATTCACCTGAGTGTGCTCAAGGCCGAATTGCTGCAAAAGCTGATGGAAAAAAGGATAACGGCAATTTCCTTCGAGAATTTAAAAGATGACAGCGGCTCTTATCCTATCGTGCGAAGCATGAGCGAAATCGCCGGCAGTTCTGCCGTACTGATAGCAGCTCAATATTTAAGTTCAGCCAATCATGGTAAAGGTGTGTTGCTTGGGGGTATTTCAGGTATCGCTCCCACCAAAGTGATCATCATAGGTGCCGGCATTGTAGGCGAATATGCCGCGCGTGCTGCCCTGGCTCTGGGTGCTTCTGTTAAGGTTTTCGACAACAGTATTTACCGGTTAAAACGATTGCAGAATAATATCGGTCAGCGGCTATGGACCTCCGTCATAGAGCCGCGGATGCTTGCAAAGCAGCTCAAAACCTGCGAGGTAGCTGTTGGTGCACTTGGTTCTGAAACGGGCCGAACACCTATGGTAGTTACCGAGGAGATGGTGAGCAGTATGCGCAACGGATCTGTAATCATTGATGTGAGCATCGATAGGGGCGGTTGTTTCGAAACCGCTGAGATCACCACGCATGAGAATCCTATTTTCCTAAAGTATGGGGTGATCCATTACTGTGTGCCCAACATTCCGTCGGGCTTTGCACGTACTGCCTCACAGGCTATCTCCAATGTATTGATGCCGCTGCTGCTGGAAGCCGGCGAAGACGGGGGATTTGAACATATGCTGTGGCATCAGATCCACCTGCGCAGCGGGATTTATTTATTCAAAGGTGCGCTTACGAATTTTTATCTCAGTGAGCGTTTCAACCTCAAGTACACCGATCTCAACTTGTTAATAGCCAGCCAGCGTTAGTTTACTGCCGCAAAGGCCCGAAGACGGAAAGCAGCGCAAAGGATAGTTTTCGTCTATGTGCTTTTGTGTATATGCGTTAAATCATTTCTGCCTGAGAGATTGCTTCGTTCCTCGCAATGACGGGTTGTGGGTGTAAGCTTTCCTTTGTCTTCCTTTGTGCCTCGGCGCCTTTGCGGCAAAAATCTCTGTGCCCCTCCGTGTCTCTCTGTATTCGTGTCTTCGCGGCAACAAACGGATTAACATTTCAGCAACCCGCTTGTCCCCCGCGCCCATACAAGCCTATCTGCTTTTGTAGTACTTTCACAAGCAAAAGAAAGTACAATGGAATATAAATCAACCAACCCGGTTATATCAGAAAAGATCTTTGACCGGGTACATGCACACGAAGGCGATGTAATGACCGTTCGCGGTACCATTAACAAGTTTGGTCTTATGTTCCTGATGGTACTGGCAGGCGCTTCCTTTACCTGGGACCTGTTCTTCAAGGGTGAGAATGTAACACCCTGGATGTGGGGCTCGTTGATCGGTGGGTTTGTTGTTGCCATGGTAATCATGTTCAAGAAAGAATGGTCTCCCTACCTCGCCCTTGCCTATGCGGCGCTTGAAGGTTTATTTCTCGGAGCTATCTCCGCTGTGTTTCATGCAGCTTTTGCAGTTAGTTATCCAGGCATCATCATGCAGGCTGTGCTGCTCACATTGGGTACCTGTGTTGCCATGTACGGGCTCTACCATTTTGGAATCATCAGGGCAACCAACAAGTTTAAAAAAGTGATCATCACTGCAACCATGGGCATCGCATTTTTCTACCTGATCAATATGGTACTCCGTCTTTTTGGTGTGGAGATGCCGTTTCTGCACGACAACAGCTTGCTGGGTATTGGTATCAGCTTGTTCATCGTAACGATTGCTGCGCTTAATCTGATTTTAGACTTTGACCGTATCGAGCAAGGTGCAGCACAGGGTGCCCCAAAATATTTTGAGTGGTATGGCGCCTTCGGTTTGCTTGTAACACTGGTTTGGCTTTACCTCGAAATCTTAAGATTATTGTCCCGTTTTACGTCAAGAGACTAAGCTGCTTGGCAGATAGCTTTCAGTGCAAATGTTTTAATCCTGGCGGAACTGTTTCCGGCCAGGATTTTTTTTAATGCTGCAAGATCAATGCAGGCTGCAGGTAGATCTGCAAAGCGAATGATAGGAGTGATTATTTATACCGTCCAATGCTGATCACCTCTTCACAAAAGGAGTATTCAGCAACATCGTTACTGCTAACGATCACCAGGCGATCTTTCGCATATTGTGCTATCAGCGACTGGTACAGCTCGATACCTGCTGCGTCGAGGTTGGTGCAGGGCTCGTCCAGTAAGATCACCGGAGTATTTGAAAAGATGGCCTGTGCCAGTTTTACCCGCTGCTTCATCCCTGAGGAGAAGTCGCGCATCTGTTTGCTGCCCGTACCAGGCAGGCCGATAGCCGCAGCGATGTGGCCTGGATCGAAGCCAGCGATAAAGGGTTTGAAGTGGCTGTGAAAGAGCAAAAATTCGGTCAGCCCCATTTCTTCTACCAGGTCAAGATAGGGCGCGCAAAAGGAAACATACTGATAGGCTTTTTCCGTTGCCACGGGTTGATTATTATGCCAGTAAGAAATGGTGCCTTCGCTCGGCTGGAGGAGTGCACCCAGGGTTTGCAGAAGGGTTGATTTACCTGAGCCGTTTGCACCAGTAATAGCGTAGGTTTTGTTGGGAAGAAACTCCAGATCTGCATGACGAAAAATCCACTCTCTGCTAAAGCGTTTGCCTGCGTCAGAAAGTTTGATCTTCATCAGCCCCGATTTTTGAAAAGCGTTTAATGATTCCGATTCTAGAGCCTGTAACAAATTGCAACACTTCTTCTTTCAGATCACCGTCGGGTATCTTCTCAGTGATCTGGGCTATGGCAGTAGTGGTGCTGTGTCCGCCCACAAAAAGCAAATGATAGATGCGGGAAAGTGTGTCAATATTCTCCTGCGGGAACCCCCTGCGCTGCATTCCAACGATGTTAAGTCCCATATAACTCATGGGCTCCCGGGCAGCCTTAACATAGGGCGGTACATCTTTCCGTATAACGGTATGACCGGCGATGTATGTATGAGCCCCAACGCGAACAAATTGATGCGCGCCTGCAAGACCGCCTATGGTTGCGTATTCGCCAATTTCAACATGTCCTGCCAGTTGCACGCCATTGGCAAGTATTACATTATTACCTACAAAGCAGTCGTGGGCTACGTGAACGTAAGCCATCAACAGGCAGTTCGAGCCAATGACGGTCTTCCATTTATCTTTCGTTCCCCGGTTTACTGTTACAAATTCCCGGATCGTAGTTCCATCGCCGATTTCTGCAGTGGTTTCTTCGCCCCTGTATTTGAGGTCCTGCGGAATGCCGCCAATCACGGCACTGTGAAATATCTGGCAGTTGTTGCCAATCCTGGTGAATGGCATTAATACAGCTCCGGACATGATGTGAGAATTATCGCCGACCGTTACATTTTCATGAATGACAGCAAACGGATCCACTGTTACATGCTGGCCGAGTTGTGCAGCCGGATGTATTGATGCCAGGGGAGAGATCATGCTTTTACTTTGGGTTTCTTTACAATCTGCGCCACCATTTCAGCTTCGGCAACCAGTTTGTCAGCCACGAAAATACTCCCTTTCATTTCGCATATCCCCCGGCGAACAGGGTTCATCAGTTCCATTTTGAGGATCATGGTATCACCCGGCACAACCTTACTTTTAAATTTGCAATGGTCGATCTTTAAAAAGTAAGTATCGTAATCGTGATCGGGATCTTCGGGGATGGTTAGGATGCCACCAGTTTGAGCCAGGGCTTCACACTGGAGTACCCCTGGAAATACGCAGTTGCCTGGAAAGTGTCCCTGGAAAAACGGCTCGTTATAAGTAACATTCTTGATCGCCACCACGTGCTTGTCGGAAAGTTCAATTACTTTATCGATAAGCAGGAAGGGATAGCGGTGAGGTAATTTTTTTTCTATGGCATGCACATCATAAATAGGCGGTTTTGCCGGGTCGTAGGCAGGGACATTTTGTTTATGCCGGTACTTTTTAATGTGCTCTTTTATCTTGCGGGCGAAGGCGACATTGCTCGAATGCCCCGGGCGGTTGGCGATAATGTGTGCTTTGAAAGGAAAGCCTACCAGTGCCAGATCACCTACTACATCGAGCAATTTATGGCGGGCCGGTTCATTTGGAAACCTGAGCTCAAGGTTATTCAGGATGCCACCTTCAACAACTTTTACATTCTCTTTGTCAAAGACCTTGGCGATACGTTGCACCTGTGCATCAGATACAGGCTTGTCTACCACAACTATCGCATTATTGATGTCTCCACCCTTAATCAGGTTATGGTCTATCAGGTATTCGAGTTCATGAAAAAAGCAAAAGGTTCGGCACGGAGCTATGGCTTCCTTAAACTGCGAAAGGTGGGTAACAGCAGCATGTTGCGTACCCAACACAGGCGAGTTGAAATCAATTAGTGTATTGATGCGGTAGCCATCGTAGGGCATAGCTACCATTTCTACCTTTTTATCGTCGTCGGTAAAAGAAATATTGTGCTGTAGGGTGTAGTAAACTTTGGGTGCGGTTTGTTTCTTTACACCGGCCGCTTCAATGATCTCAACAAACGGCGCCGCACTTCCGTCGAGTATCGGCACTTCGGGAGCATTGATCTGTATGAGTACATTATCAACACCGCAGCCTACCAGTGCGGCCATGAGGTGTTCGATGGTAGTGATGCGTGCGCCGTTGGCTTCGATGGTAGTGCTTCTGGTAGTTTCTACTACGTTGTCTACATCAGCTTTTACCGTTGGGCGTGATTCAATGTCTACGCGCTGGAAAACGATTCCGGTATTGGGTTCAGCGGGCAGGAGGATCATTTCTACTGTTTCACCCGAATGAATGCCTACCCCTTTTATAGAGGTCGGAGACTGGAGCGTATGTTGAAATTCCTCAACGGAATTGATTTCACCCTGCATAGTGGCGAAAGTATGAAAACAATTATTCATTAGCCCACATGGCAGGTATAAAATCGCAGTGGACAGCCATGCCTGTAAGTGGGGTCAGGTTCCTCTTATTTGGAGGCTTACCCGGTTCATACAAAACGTCTGGGGAGTTTAATTCTGAGAGATTACATACCGCTGACAAGAGATTCTCTCATCCACCTTAATTTTGTGCCTCCATGCAGGCTTTAACAACATTCAATTACATTGATAGTGCATCTTCCAGCCAGAAGCTGGTATACCACACCGTGCAGCAGATACCAGGCACGGTGCAGTATTCTATCAAAAGATTTATCCGACCGGCAGACTGGATGGGTGAAGATGTGGGTATGTTGCGTTACCATGTGGAGCCAGCTCAAAAGGAAAAGAATTACCTCGAACTTCGATTTTGTTTGTCGGGCAACATGTATTGTGCAGCAGATAAAGACGACTGTTCTAATTGCAATGCGCATGGTGTAGGAGACTGCAACCAGAAACTGGAAAGCGTTGACGTGTTAAGTTTTGTGTTTAGCGCTTCCCTGTTGAGTCAGTTCATTACATCAAGGCAAACCAACGATTCTCTGAGTGAGGATATCCTGACCTTCAACCACACAGTTTCGTTTTCGAAAACCCTTCCCCTTTGCAATAAAACCCGGGTGGTGCTCAACGGACTTCTTAACCACGATTATACAGACACCTTAAAAAATATTTACGTTAACGCACAAACGCAGATGCTTCTGCTTTACAGCATGGAC
>JBGTIL010000613.1:0-6415 GCA_041745695.1 Chitinophagaceae bacterium
GACAGCTACAAACAACCCCTGCTACCAAACGCTTCCTGCGCAGTTTTTTCTTTTACAACATGGGCGTACAAACGGTGATGTACCTCGCGCCTTACTTTGCTTCAGACGAGTTGAAAATGGAATCTACCCAACTGATCATCACCATCATGATCATCCAGTTAGTAGGCATCCTTGGAGCATTTCTCTTTTCCCGATTATCAGGGCGAACCAGTAATGTTTTTGCACTGGGCGTGTGCATCGTTATTTGGATAGGCATCTGCATCTTTGCCTACCTGGTGCAAACCGCCAACCAGTTTTACCTTCTTGCTTTCTGTGTAGGCATGGTTATGGGCGGCATCCAATCGCTCTCCCGTTCTACCTATTCGAAATTGCTGCCACCTACAAAAGATACCGCCTCCTACTTTAGCTTTTACGACGTCTGCGACCGGGTAGGTACTGTTCTTGGTGCCTTGTCATTTGGTTACGTTGCCGAGTTTTTAGGAGGTATGCGCAATTCTGTGCTGGCGCTGATGATCTTTTTCATTATTGGCGGCGTATTATTATTACTGGTTGATATGAAAAGAAAAAATGTAGTAGCTGTATGAACCTGTATGTAATCGACACGGGCTTTTTTAAACTGGATGGTGGAGCCATGTTTGGTGTAGTACCTAAAAGCATCTGGAATAAATTAAATGAGTCGGATGAGAACAACCTGTGTACCTGGGCCCTTCGGTGTTTACTGGTTGAGGATGAAGGCAGACTCATACTGATTGATACTGGTATAGGCAACAAGCAGGATCAGAAATTCTTTGGACATTATCATTTGCATGGCGCAGATACCTTAGACAACTCACTTGCCAGCCATGGTTTCCACCGCGACAACATAACAGACGTACTCCTTACCCACCTCCACTTCGATCACTGCGGGGGAGCTGTAATTCGTGAGGGCGACGTGTTGGTGCCGGCATTTAAAAACGCTACCTATTGGAGCAATGAGCAGCACTGGCAATGGGCTACTAACCCTAATGCACGGGAAAAAGCAAGCTTTCTTTCTGAGAATATTTTACCGCTCCAACAAAGCAACCAACTGCAATTTATTAAACCTACTACCTCCACAAACGACGCAGGCGCACTGCCAGGCGCACCCTTTTTAACCAATATGGACATGCGCTTTGTAAGCGGACATACAGAAAGCATGATGCTGCCCCAGATAAGGTATAAGAACAAAACAATCGTGTACATGGCAGACCTGTTGCCGTCGGCCGAACACGTTCCGCTGCCGTACGTAATGGCCTACGACATGTTCCCACTTCAAACGCTAATCGAAAAAAAATCCTTTCTCACGGAAGCAGCCGACAACAACTACGTTCTATTTTTCGAACACGACGCAAAGACGGAATGCTGCACCGTTGGTGCCACTGATAAAGGCATCAGGGTTACGGCGCGGTTTCCGCTCGCAGACATTCTATAAACCTTCACCGTTAGCATCAACACCAGAGAGTGCCTGCCTTTTGCGCGCGCTTAATTACAGAGCAGGGCATGCCCGCCAACAAAAAGCTGCCGCCACAATGCAGCGAACCGTACAAGAAGTTTGCGGCTTTACTACTATCCCATTTCTGATTCGGAAGGAGCCGTTACAAACTCATCCTGCGAACCGGGGTTCTTCAGATGAAGCTGTGGAGCACCTTTGGGTGGCTTATGGGCAAGGTCACTTTTTCTTTTCAACATGAAAAGCGTGATAAGACCTGTACCGAAGGCAGCAAGCAATCCTATGATCAATGGCTTGGGCGCTTTTGTATTCATGTTGTTTTTTTTAAAGATACCACACAATTTATACCACTCAGGCAAAGGCTGGGTACTACCTTTAGGCGAATGAATATCGCCACGGTTTGCGTTTGTGGTGCAGGCACTATGGGCAGTGGCATCGCACAAGTGAGTGCAGCCGCCGGGTTCCAGGTTGTATTGTACGAAGTAAATACCACGGTGCTCGACCGTGCCAAATTGCTCATACAGGAACAGCTCCAAAAAGCAGTGGAAAAGGGCAAACTGGAAGCAGCCCAAAAGGAGCTTATTTTTAGTCGTATCCTTTTCTCTTCAAACCTGCGGCAGTGTAAAGCCGACCTGATTATTGAGGCTATTGCTGAAAACGCAGCATTGAAAATTGAACTCTTTCAACAGCTTGCAGCCATTAACAGCCCCGACACCTTATTTGCCACTAATACCTCGTCACTCTCGGTTTCTGCGCTGGCAGCAGAACTGCCCTTTCCGGAACGCATGGCAGGTCTGCATTTTTTTAATCCTGCACCCATCATGAAGTTGGTGGAGGTAGTACGAGGAAACAAGACCAGTGATGCTGTAGTGCAAACATTGACAGCCTTTGCCCACAGGGCGGGGAAGATTCCCGTGCTGTGTACAGATGCACCAGGCTTCATAGTGAACCGCGTAGCACGCCCTTTCTACCTCGAAGCTTTGCGCCTGGTGGAAGAAGGTGCCGCGTCTGTGGAAACGGTCGACCGCCTCCTGGAACAACAAGGTTTTAAGCTGGGGCCTTTCAGGTTGATGGACCTGATTGGCAATGACATCAATTACGCAGTCAGCAACTCTGTGTACGATCAGTTAGGGCAGCCGCATCGATTGCTGCCATCCTACCTTCAAAAAGAAAAAGTAGAACAGGGCGCGTTGGGAAGAAAAACAGGAAAGGGGTTTTATGAATACCAATGAACAACCAACGCCACTTTCGCCGGCAGGCTCAGCAAATCAAAACAGCGGACAATCTTCTAAAGTACTTGTCACCGGAGGCACTGGCTTCCTGGGCGCTTACATCATAGAAAACCTGGTATCCAGAAACATCGAAGTGCGCGCCATCAGAAGGAGCAGCAGCCTTCCGTTTTTTATTTCCGCTTCCGTTCTGCAAAAAGTAGAATGGGTGGAGAGTGACGTACTGGATGTAGTGGGGCTTGACGAAGCAATGCAGGGTTGCTACGCTGTTATTCATGCGGCAGCCATCGTATCGTTCCATGCAGCCGACAGCCAGGCAATGGAGCAGGTAAATATAGAAGGCACAAGGAATGTAGTGAATGCAGCTATAGAAAATAACATTGACCGTTTTGTGCATATCAGCTCGGTAGCAGCCCTTGGCAGAACAACGTCTGACGAGATGATATCGGAAACAAAAAGCTGGGAAGAAAATAAAAACACAACCCAGTACGCGCGTACAAAACATCATGCAGAACTGGAAGTATGGCGCGGGTTTTCGGAAGGCCTGAACGGGGTGATCTTGAATCCTTCTACGATTCTCGGTTTCGGCAACTGGCATACTTCCAGTTGCGCTCTTTTTAAAAATGCCTATAAAGGTTTTCCGTGGTACTCCGAAGGTATCAATGGCTTCGTGGGTGTAGAGGACGTGGCTAGAGCGGCGGTCGATATGCTGCTGTCGGATATTACAGAAAAACGATTTATCATAAACAGCGACAATTGGACTTTTCGGAAACTTCTTGAACACATGGCGAAAGGCTTTGGAAAAAAAACCCCTCATCTTAAAGCCACACCGATGCTGGGCGAGCTGGCCTGGCGACTGGAAGGGTTGAAGCATTTGTTCACAGGCGGCACACCATTACTCACCCGCGAGTCCACCTGGGTGGCCCAGGCAAAAACAAGCTTCAACAACGGCGCGCTCCTGCAAGTCCTGCCTTCCTTTCAGTACAACCCGCTTGAAAGCATTATCAAAAAATCCTGTGAAAAATATCAGGAGGCAGTGAGCAAAGGAGAGATATCGGCCTAGGTCGCATTATCTTAGTATCTACCTTATGAAAAAGCCCATTCTATTTTTCCTCCTTTTCGTAACAACACTCACCAACAGTTTTGCACAGCAGGCAGTGTCTGGTGTAGTAGTCGATGCAGAATCCAAACAGCCGCTGGAAGGGGCTTCCGTCTTTGCTCAAAACACTACACTCGGCGGCGTTACAAAAAAAGATGGAAGCTTTCACCTGTCGCTGAGTCGTGGCGGTTACGAACTTGTAATTTCCTTTACAGGCTATACCAGCCAGCGGATCAATATAGAAGCAGGTGATAACAAAGTGCTGGAGGTGAACCTAATCAAAGAAGATCAAAGCCTGAGTGAGGTTGTTGTTAGAAATACAAACGAAGTGGCTGACGGCTGGGAAAAATACGGCACCTTTTTTACAGATTATTTTATCGGCGCCACACCGGTTGCAGACAGTTGTGTGCTGCTGAATCCGGAGGTACTGAAATTTTATTATTTCAAACGCAGCGACAAGCTGAAAGTATTGGCAACAGAACCCCTGCGCATCAATAACAAGGCGCTGGGTTATACCATGGAGTATGCCCTCGACTCGTTTGTGTATTTTTATAAAACCGACATTAATTCTTACAGAGGTAATTGCTTCTATACAAAATCCGCAGGCACGCCAGAACAGGAGCAGCAATGGAAAGAAGCACGCGCGAAGGCTTATTACGGTTCGCGCCTTCATTTTATGCGCTCGTACTACGACAGTACTTTAAAGAGCGAAAACTTTACTGTCGACATGCTCTCCTCCGGCGACAAGAATAAGTTTAACCGCCTGGTGAATCCCTACGATACCATGTATTATTCCGGGGTGAACGAATCAGGAAATGCAGAACTCTGGTTTGGCGCGAAAGTCAGCATTACTTATAATAAACAAAGACCCGAAAAACAGTACCTCGAGCAAACGGGCCTGCCCTTGGATGTGCCTGCCCAGATCTCCTACGTCACTTTATCCGACGCCATTGTAATTAAGCCAAACGGTTACTTTACCGACCAGCGAAGCTGGATCAACGAAGGCTACTGGAGCTGGAAGAATATTGCAGACGGTCTTCCCTACGACTATGAACCTGAGTAGGCAAAAGGGCAGTGTGTCCGCTTATTCGCCTTTTACTTTTTTCCATAGTTCCGGGATGCGTTTGATCCACACAAACTCTTTCATTTTTTCCTTTGCGTCCTGAACGGGTGATCCGAAATATTTTTTGCCTCCTTCCAGTGAAGCAGCAACGCCGCTCTGCGCATATATTTCTGCACCCGCACCTATCGTGAGTGTTTTGCTGACGCCCACCTGACCCCACAGGATCACACCATCTTCAATTGTAGTAGCACCGGCTATTCCAACCTGTGCGGCAAGCAGGCAATTTTTTCCTATCACAGTATCATGCCCGATGTGAACGAGGTTATCGATCTTGGTACCGGCACCTACGATAGTGGCCCCGCTAACGCCCCGGTCTATGGTACAGCCTGCGCCGATCTCCACATCATCCTCTACTATCACAGTGCCGCAACTCAGCATCCTTTTGTAATGAACAGGGCGGTCGGTTTTTTTATTATAGTAGTAAGCGTCTGAACCTATCACCGAGCCCGCCTGGATAATGCAGTTGTTACCTACTATGCAATGGTCGCCGATTACCACGTTTGGATAAATGACACAGTTGGAACCAATGCGCACATGGTTACCAACAACTGCACCATGCATGATCACTGTATCGGGGCCCACAGAAGCCGTATCACTGAGGGCTTTGCCGGACGTACGGAAAGGACGAAAATGTTGAACAATGGTTTGGTAGGCCTCAAATGGATTTGCTACCACCAGCAAAGACTTTTCAGGTGGAAAGTCTGTTGTCTTATTGATGATAACGAAGCTGGCAGCCGATCCTATGCACTTGCTGTAGTACTTCGGATGATCTACGAAAACAAGATCTCCCTGCTCTACCTTATGAATTTCATTGATGCCTGTTGCACTGCCCTCGTCCCTGCCGATGATCTCTGCACCAATTAATCGAGCTATTTCTGTAAGGGGTACGGGTTGTGGAAAGCGCATATAAAATATTTCGTTCAAAGGTAATAAGCAGTAGTCGATGGTTGCTGCTGTACCACCAGCCGACCTTACATTTGAAGAACGCACAGCAATGAACGCCGGGTATTATTTACCAGGGAGCATAGCTGTTTGGATGAGGCATTTAATAATGTAAAAAAAATGTGAATAAATTTGTGCATAAAATTCTTTAGTTAGCAGAAAATCTTTTTAATATTGTGATAGGAAATTTTTATTTCCAGTACTTACTAACCCATTCATATATAAGCCCCACAGAAATGTGGGGCTTTTTATTTTGAGCACAGCTGCATTATCCCCTTTTGCCGAAAGAATTCAGATACCTTTACCCACATCACAAATCATATTCAGCATGCTGAAATCAATGACCGGGTTTGGTAGAACGGAACAGGCGGTGCACGACAAAACTTTCCTGGTTGATATAAAATCGCTGAATGGAAAACAGTTTGAACTCAATTTAAAAATGCCGGCTTTCCTGAAGCCTTTCGAATTCGACATCCGTAAATTATTGGCTGATGGACTGGGTCGCGGTTCGGTAGAATGCTCCATCAATCTAAAAGAAACGGGCAATGCCAAAC
>JBGTIL010000614.1:0-4175 GCA_041745695.1 Chitinophagaceae bacterium
GTCAGGACCGAGCCCGCGGAGGGTTGCAGGGTCGATGTGATCCGTACCATCTGCAATCGTTTGGCGGGAAGAATTGAAGGAAGGGGCAATCACGTTCAGCATCTGCGTAGGCTCAACCTGGCCGGTTGCCTGCAGTTCACGGGCTGTAATTACATCTACTGGCGCCACTGTTTGCGTGCTCGAACGCACAGCAGACGAACGCGACCCAACAACCACAACCCTGTTGAGCTCGCCACTGTTTTGCATATTGAACGAAATGTTGCTCAGTCCTCCTGCAGGTACTTCCACTGTTTGCCGTTGGGTTTGCACACCTACGTAACTCGTAACAAGGGTATGTGTACCGGGTGCAACATTGATGCTGAAATTACCATTGGCATCTGTAATGGTACCGGTTCTTGTGCCTTCCAGTAATACTGAGGCACCAGCAAGCGGCAATCCATTAGCGTCGCGAACAGTGCCTGTGATAGTGGTAGTCTGCGCAAAAGAAACAAGAAAAACTGATAGAAAGAGAATGGAAAGAAGGGTTCTGCAGAGCGTGCTGCTGGCTGGTTTCCAAAACATTGCAGTAATTTTTTTTGAGGAATTTCTTCTTTTAAAACGGGCGTTTTAATTCTTTTAAAGATAGTTCAAATCATGACACAGAATTACTGAGGCCTGTTTTACTACGCTGCCGTACCTTGGTATGATTAAACAATAGTGCATGCGTTGTATTAATTATATTCTCCTTCTTTTTCTTTCAACTGCTGGTTGCCACACGGTAAAAAAAGCGCCGCTTGGTAACATTAATCCCTTTGGGTATAAGACCACGAAGCAGGCCTTCGGTGCTAAAGGGGCTGTGGTTTCGGCCCACGGACTTGCCTCTAAGATTGGCCTATCTATGCTGCAAAAAGGTGGCAATGCTGTAGATGCTGCCATCGCCACGCAACTGGCACTGGCAGTAGTATATCCAGCTGCTGGAAACCTGGGAGGTGGCGGATTTTTGGTAGCACACCTCGCCAGTGGTGAAAATGTAACACTCGATTTTCGCGAATCTGCGCCAGCCCTTGCCCACCGCGACATGTACCTCGATGAAAAAGGGGCCGTCGTACCTAACAAGAGTCTCCGCGGACCCAGCTCCAGCGGCATACCCGGAACCGTTGCGGGCCTCTTTGAAAGCATGAAGTATGCACGCCTTCCTTTTCAGCAGCTGATACAACCTGCCATCGAACTTGCCGAGAAAGGTTTCGTGCTCACGCAGCGCGAAGCTGCCTCCTTAAACAGCTTGCAGGATGCCCTGAGAACATACAATACCATGACCCCTGCTTTGCAAAAGGCGGTGCCCTGGATCACCGGAGATACACTAATACAGACCGACCTTGCCAATACTTTGAAGCGGATCAGGGATAATGGCGCGGCCGGCTTTTACGAAGGAGAAACCGCCCGGCTAATTGTGGATGAGATGAAACGAGGCGGCGGATATGTACGCCTTGATGACCTTAAGGGCTACAGAGCCAAGTGGCGCAAGCCACACAGCTTCGACTATAAAGGATACGGCATTGTATCGATGCCTATGCCCAGCAGCGGTGGCGTATTGCTCAACCAAATGCTCAAGATGGTGGAAGACAAGCCACTGCCATCCTACGGTTTTAATTCTGCAGCTGCGGTTCAGCTGATGACAGAAGCAGAACGCAGGGCCTATGCCGACCGCGGTTATTTTATGGGAGATGCCGACTTTTATGATGTACCCGTCGAAAAAATTGTGAGCGACGCCTACCTGAAAAGTCGCATGAGCGATTATGTTCCCAACAAGGCAGGAAGCAGCGTTGCCACAAAACCTGGCGACATTACCATAAAAGAAAGCGAAGAAACAACGCACCTGAGTGTGATTGATGGAAGCGGTAACGCCGTGTCGGTAACAACAACCTTAAACGATTCCTACGGAAGCAAAACAGTTGTAGGTGGCGCCGGCTTCCTGCTCAATGATGAGATGGATGATTTCAGTATTAAGCCCGGAACGCCTAATATGTACGGCGCTATCGGGGGCGAAGCAAACGCTATTGTACCGGGTAAACGTATACTTAGCTCCATGACACCTACATTAGTGTTACAGCAAGGCAAGCCCTTCCTGGTAATTGGTACCCCGGGAGGTACTACCATACCTACCTCGGTATACCAAACGATCATTAATATCATCGACTTTAAGATGAGCACTGATGATGCCGTTAACAAACCTAAGTTTCACCACCAGTGGCTGCCGGACGAGATCAGCGTGGAACCCTCTTTTCCTTTCCCAGTCCGACTTGAACTACAGAGGATGGGCTATAAAATGGTTGAGAGGGGTGCTATCGGCAGAACCGAAGTGATACGGGTGCTTCCTACAGGGAAATTTGAAGCAGTTGCAGACAGTCGCGGAGAAGATGCCGCGGAAGCCTACTAATTTCGGGTTTCGGAAATACAAACTTAGGAGGCTGTTGCGCTTGCCTGAGTGAACTCTTTCATTCAGTAAAACTGAAGTAATAATGATTGTCGGGTTTTAAATGAAGCGTTCTGCCTTGCGTACAATCCTGCTAACATTCACATTTTTTTGTTTTTAGGCTTCACCCTAAGCCTTGTCTTGCAGGGCTTAATAGCTATTTTTACCACCAAATAAATTTTCCTGCGCCAGGTTGCTAAAATATTACTCGGTGTACTCCTCTCCTTACTTGTAATCATTTGTCTGACGATCGCGTTTGTGCAAACGACAACGGGACAAAACTGGCTTGCCGGAAAGGTAACAGCACGGCTGTCGAAAGACCTGCAGAGCCGCATCGAAATCAAGAATGTGGCATTCCAGTTTTTTAATAAAATGAACTTGCAGGGTGTGTTCATTGAAGACCGGCGCAAAGACACCCTACTCTACGCAGGCACAGTACAAGTGCGTATCACAGACTGGTTTTTTCTAAAAGAAAAAGCCGACCTCGAGTATATCGGTTTGAAAGATGCCGTCATCCATCTGAATCGCAAAGATTCTGTATGGAACTATGCTTTTCTCGAACAATATTTTTCTTCGCCGGGAGGTGGAAAACAAAAAGCCGGCATCGAATTCAACCTCAAAAATATTCTCCTTCAAAACGTCTCGTTTGTGCAGAGAGATGGCTGGGCTGGCGCGGATCAGACAATCAGCTTCCGTTCCCTGCACCTTATCGCCAATGACCTGAATTTTTCACGCAGACTGATCGATATAAACTCCCTGATCATCGAAGAGCCCGCTATCTACCAGTCAACCTACCGGGGAGCAAGGCCCTCTACCCTGGTCGCCGTAACTACTTCCACCGGTAACCGGGTCATTACCGACACAGCCTTGCAGTGGAACCCACAGAACTGGACCATTGGTATAAAAACCCTGGAGATCAAAAAGGGAAGCTATCAAACTAACAACGGGACTACGCCACCGCTTGACTATTTCGATGCCAGGCACATAGGTTTAACCAACCTCAACGCCAGCATCAACAACCTAAGGTTTGTACGCGATACACTCACTACAGACCTCAGCTTGTCTACAAGCGAGCGCAGTGGATTCGAAATAAAGTCGCTGAAGTCTAAACTTCGTTTTCATCCCCGCCTGATGGAATTCGACCAGCTGTTCCTGCAAACAAACAACAGTATTCTGCGTGATTATTACGCGATGCGCTTCGATCGTATTGGCGACCTGAGCGATTTTATACACGCCGTTACACTGGACACCCGTTTCGACCGTGCGTCGCTTGCCAGTGATGACATTGCATTTTTCGCTCCTGGCATCAAAGACCTCAATAAAACGTTCGACATCAGCGGCGTCGTTAAAGGCACAGTAGATGATCTCACGGGTGAAGATGTACGTATCAATGCAGGCATGAGCACCTCATTCAGGGGCGATTTTACTATCAACGGGTTGCCCGCTATCAACTCCACCTACATCAATGTAACCGCCCGCGACCTGCGTACCAACTACCCCGATGCCATTGCCTTCGCTCCCGCGCTCAGGAAATTAAAAACGCCCAACCTGGGCAAGCTGGGAGCCATACGATTCAATGGCAACTACACAGGCTTTGTAAATGATTTTGTTACTTACGGCACCATACAAACTGCCCTGGGCACCATTAGATCGGATATTAATATGAAGCTGCCCCCGGGCGGACGGCCAGTCTATTCGGGAAATTTGTCAACAGCCGGTTTTC
>JBGTIL010000615.1:0-4246 GCA_041745695.1 Chitinophagaceae bacterium
GAGATAAGGAATTTAGAAAAAGAGATACGATATCTGATGACAGTATTATCTCATTTCTAAACTTCTTTAGAAATTTGAAGGAAAATGAACTCTACGAAGGCTACTTATCCACGCAGAGCGAACTACCGGATGAAATAACAAAACTGGATGCGTATAAGGATGCGAAAGAGCTCCACAAAAAACTATCCAAAACATTAGGAAATAAGTTAAACGATGATAAGTCTTCTAAGACACAAGCACCAAGAAAAAAAGAAGACAAAATTGAATTTGACGCTGCCGGGATGGATATACTAGACGCATTCGAGGGATCTACTTGGTATTGCTATGAGAACAATGAAAGTGGATTTGCGCGTAGAGTTCTTCAATTTAATGAATTTGATAGCGATACTTCCCTGTCAGTTACCTACAAAATGGCTAATGAAGGTGATCGTGTCTGGCAGGGTTCTGCAAGATGCGACTTTAGCCAAGGGTTTTTGATCATCACTCTCGTCAACAAAAAGACGCGTAAACACTATACTCACTTCATGCTTAGAATAAACGACGTCTATAAAAGCATGGATGTCTGTCTTGGACATTGCACGAGCGAGCACTTTCAGCATGGAAATATTGTAACGAAAACGGTCTTGTTAAAAAAGCTCGCTGAAAAAGATGTCGAGTTGGCATTCCCTACAATCGTTTTTAAAGATGATGAGAGCATTGACTGGAAAATAAAGGAATTTCTTGAGGACCGGGTGCGGAACCGAATGTCTTCACCTAGGAAGAAGGTCATAACCAATTTAAAAGAGTTAAGCGAATGGATTGCCAAAAGCAGGGAACGTCAAAATGAATTAGAAAGTGATTTGCCGAAAAAATTTGAAGGTATCTATCACATTTTTTACCGCATATGGCCTTACGGCAAACCCGGATTGCAAAAAGACATTTTATCCTTGAAAGCTACAGGCGTTGAATATCTGCATCCTTTTAGGAATACCAATATAAAATGGGAAGGTTATGCAACCTGCAACGTTACTGCACAGACGCTAACCGTTAATCTGCATGGGCCTGTCGGCGTTGCGCCAAAGGAAAACAAACCTAGTACTAGAGATAAGCCTGTATTCTTTATGCTTTCTACACCTTCAGAAGAAATTGAGGAATTTGATACATTAGTAGGCGTCGCTGCCGGCGTTCGGGATAATAATAGCGGCTCGGTGGCAAGGCTGATAGTTGCTGTTAAGCTCACTGAAAAAAGCGATTATGCTAGTGACTTTAATCTCGCTGATTTGGAGAATTTCTTTGACGTTTACGCCGAGCGATCATGGGTTAGGCCGCCGGCACAAACATCGGTCGTCTTCTTCGAGGATTTAGCCAGGGCGATGGAAGAAGGATTGGAATACCAAGATCAAGTACGCTCAAAGCATTGTAACAAGTCCAAAGAATGAATCTGTTCTTCTTTCCGTTTGCAAAATTGTGCGGTGCACAGGACTAGCCTGAGTTCAAACTTTTTGTTTTCAAGTATAAAAAATATGATTGACTATTAATGCATTACAAAATATAATCCTTGGACATGTGTAAGGGCTACTTTTTACGTGTTGATTATCTCTCTTTATTTCTTCTAGACCAGCCCTTAAGAAAACCTACGAAGTATCATAGGGCAAGGTTCTCGATTACAGGGATAGAAAGCACAAAACTCCATTAGGTAGCTAGACTAAAGTTGCCAGGCACGGCGTGCTGAATAGTGATCCGCACGATCCACGGTTGCACTACCAGACGATAAAGGGTGAAACCAAAGTAACCGAGTGGATAGAAGCAGTTGCAATTTCCCAGGGGCTAAATAGCATCTAGTCAAGTGCAGGTGTAATCTTCACAGAGTAAAAGGCTTTGATCATCAAGTTTTTTGGGTAATTTTAGGTAAGTTAATCTAGGATTATGCCCCTGAAGAATATAGCTACAAAGAAGACGTCAAAATACGCAACCGCTGATGGACATGTTTATCTTACCAAACGGCTGACTGTTTCGAAAGCACAGGCTGCCGGCCGTAAGGCGGCCTCACAGGCAATGGCAAGAATGGGTTTCGTAGTTGCGGCTGAAGGTGACCGAATAGTAAAACTCTTTGCTGATGGTTCCCGTGAAGTGGTTGGCACCATCTGATCGCCTAATTTTCCCCATTGCCCTCAAAAACACCTGCAAAAACTCAACTACGATTACGTGTATTTGCGGGCCCGAACGGTTCGGGGAAAAGCACCATCGTTAGAACGGTACAAAAATCAAAACAGTACAGCCATCCTATTGATTTTGGACATTACATTAATGCCGATGATATTACGCAAGCTTTGAAAAAAAAAGGAAAGTTTTCCTTCACCTCTTATCGCCTTCCATTAAGCAATGAGCGGTTCATTGAATTCATTACCTCATCGGGTTTGCTCCGTGGCGCCGTTACACTGAGGCGCTTCACGAATGCTTATTCTGTTTCCCGGAATTCACTGCTGCTTACATCAAAAGATGACGCCGAAATGATGGGACAAGCGATTGCCCGTTTTTTGAGAGAAGAAATGCTTCGATTGAAAAGACGATTCTCGTTTGAGACAGTGTTTTCACACGACTCTAATTTAGATATCATGCGGCGAGCAAAAGAAGCGGGTTATAAAGTGTACCTGTATTTTGTTTCAACCGTTTCACCCGAAATTAATAAGTATCGAGTGGCTCTAAGAGTGGCAAATGGCGGGCATGATGTAGCGCCAGACAAAGTCGAAAGCCGTTATTACAAATCACTTGATCTCATGTTTGATGCTGCGCAAATTGCCTACCAGGCTTTTTTCTTTGACAATTCCAACTCAGATAGGCCTTTTACACTGGGAGCACATTTTAAACTCAAAGGGGAGGAAAAAGAATGGGATGTCATTCCAGACGAAGACGTCCCTATGTGGTTCGAAAAATACTACACTGCAAAGGTTAAAGAGTCCGCAAGCAAGAGCTTATAAATGTCAATTTGCTGATGGGGCTCCCCGCTACTAACCCGAAGTAAGAGCTAGACCGCCAGGCTCCGGTGCAAATTTAAAAATTTGTGCTCTAAAAGCGCCAAGTATCGAAGGCATACTGATCTCCACAAGGGTTGAATTTAAGAAATTACACCTAGGGCTGCTTTTTTATTTCTATTTTCAGTAGGCTTTTTCTGAGACTGTTTGCATTCACAAGCAGCTTAAATTGCTGACTTCTTTTTATTTATCGAGCTAGAACTAAAATATGCGTATCGCTAAACTTACCATTAAAAATTTTCGGTCATTTGGCCGGGAAGGGAGTGTTTTTAATTTTCATCACAAGCTAAATGCATTCATCGGTTCAAATAGCGCCGGAAAAACTTCTGCGCTGGAAGCGCTTCGGAAGATGTTCGGCGTCAGCTTTGCCGAGCGAGAAATTATAAGGGAAGATTTTCACATAAATGAAGAACAGACAACCCCGCTGGAGATTGCTGAACTATCCATTGAGGTGAAAATCGAATTTGATGATGACGAAGTGCAAACTATCCCGCCTTACTTCGGCTATATGGTAGTGGATGGTGAAGGGACTAATCCATACTTACGTATACGTCTGGAAGCCAAATGGACCAAATCATTTTCAGCAAACGGCGACGTGGATGCCAAATTGCTCTACATCAAATGTGCTGAAGAGGAAGAAGAAACCGACGACGTTAAGGACCCGGTGCCCAATCATCAGCGAGCCTACATCGAAGTTTTCTATGTACCTGCTATTCGCCGCCCTTCGGAACAGATCCGGTATGCATCTGGTTCGATTTTACACCGGGTGTTGAAACGGTTAAAGATGGACGAGACTTTCCAAGAGGAATTCGAAGCAAGCATAGCGTCCATCAACGATCATTTTAAGTCACTTCCAGAGTTCAAGGACATCCAACATACACTGACGTGTTTCTGGGAAAAGTTTCACAAAGACCAACGTTACAAAGAAGCTATTCTGGGTTTTGGCGGCAGCGATATCAACACCATTCTTAAAAATATTGAGGTCAGTTTCAGTCCGACCGGGTTGCACCGCAAATTTCAGATAGACGATTTGGGAGAGGGCTATAGGTCGCTCTTTTACCTCACGTTAGTTTGCTCGTTGTTACAATTGGAGAACCAACTCGATGACGCTGAGGACCATACCGATGTCCAAAGGCCCTTTTTGACGGTGCTGGCCATTGAGGAGCCGGAAAACCATATCGCGCCGCAACTGCTGGGGCGGGTCATTTCCATTTTGCTTGGGATTGCTAACCAAG
>JBGTIL010000616.1:0-1967 GCA_041745695.1 Chitinophagaceae bacterium
GCTTTTACAATAGAATCTATGAGCTGTGAAGTGGTGACGCCGTAGGGAACACTCCTGATAACCAGCGTTTTTTGGTCAAGTTCTTCAATGTGTGCACGCACCTTGATCCTGCCTCCCCGCCTTCCTTCATTATAATCTGAAATGTCTATCATGGCGCCGGTAAGAAAATCGGGATACAATTCAAATTTCCGGCCTTTCAGGTATTTGATCGAGGCTTCACACAGCTCTACAAAGTTGTGGGGAAGAATCTTAGTTGCCAGTCCTACCGCTATACCTTCAGCGCCCTGCGCCAGGAGCAGTGGAAACTTCACCGGCAGGGTTACTGGTTCATTTTTACGACCATCGTAGCTCAACGACCACTCCGTTGTTTTGGCGTTGAATATCACCTCCAGCGCAAATTTGCTGAGCCTGCCCTCGATGTACCGGGCGGCCGCTGCATCATCACCGGTGCGTATATCGCCCCAGTTTCCCTGGGTATCGAGCACCAGTTCTTTTTGTCCCATGTTCACCAGCGCATCTCCGATAGAGGCATCTCCGTGCGGGTGGTACTGCATGGTTTGGCCGATAACATTGGCGACCTTATTAAACCTTCCGTCATCCATTTCCTTCATGGCATGGAGAATACGGCGCTGTACCGGCTTTAAACCGTCTTCGACAGCGGGCACGGCACGTTCCAGGATAACGTAGGAGGCATAATCAAGGAACCATGTTTTGTATTGTCCATTGATGCCCTGGTCTGACTGTACGACTTCGAAATTCTTATTCTTTGGAATGCTCATGGGTGTAAATAGATTACTATTGGATCTTCGTGCCCTTAATGGCGGCCCCGTTTTGGAATAAAGTAAGTTCTGAAACCACACCCCTGGAGTCGACAGTAAATGCTACTTCAGCCTCGGCAACTTTCAGAAAAAAACGATTGGGGCTTTTGGGGTATAATTGGAAAGCAGGCTGGGCTGTTGCCTGCCCCCAGAGGTTGTTCTCTTTAATGGTGATGGCTATGTCGAAGGAAGGGGCGAGCTTGTACACACCCGTATAACGGACAAGGGCAGCCGAATCTACAGTGATAGCTACATTTACCTGTGGGATCTCGTAAGGATGATTGAGTACAATTGCGGATGCAGTTCTTGCCATTTTATTTAATGACCCCGAAGAAGCATTGCTCAATAACACCACTACCAGGTCCTCATCCGGAAAGCGCAGCAGGAATGATGTGAAGCCATGTATGCCGCCGCTATGTGCGTTGATTGTGCGACCGAACGCGGTATCGATATTCCAACCGTAACCGTATTTTCGTTTAACGGGTGTAAACGTGGTTTTCCATGAAGCAGCACCTAACAGGCGCTTACTTCCGATTGAACGTTCCCATTTGAAGAGGTCTCCCACCGTGGAATAAAGCGAACCGGCCGAGTAAGCGATCGTTGAATCCACCACCGGGGCAGGTTTCACACTGGCACCATTCAACAGGAAATAACCCTTTGCTTTATTTGCATTAGTGAGATGGGTAAAGTCGAATCCGCTGCTTGTCATTTTGAAGGGATGCAAAATCATTTCACGCACTACCTGCTCGTATGGTTTCTTCGTTACTTTTTGGATGATATAGCCCAGGAGAGAGTATCCTGAGTTACTGTATTCAAACTCGGTACCCGGTGAAAAACTTAGCGGATGATTTTGAAAAGATGCAATCATCTGAGTCTCGGTACGGGGGATGGTCACATCGCCGCGCATGAGAATCGTGTCGTTGGTGTAATTGTAGATTCCTGATGTATGAGACAGAAGCTGCCGGATGGTGATGGAATCTCCTTTTGGAAACAGCGGGAAGTATTTGGAAAGGGGGTCGTTGACAGATAGTCGTTTTTGTTCTTCCAGCTTCATGATCACCGCAGCCGTGAACTGCTTGGTAACAGACCCTACCTGGTAGATGGTGCTGGCATCATTTAATTCATTATTTGTTGCATTTTTTAAACCGT
>JBGTIL010000617.1:0-2858 GCA_041745695.1 Chitinophagaceae bacterium
AGATCTGTACACAGCATACACGGAACAGATGCAGCGGATCGCTGACGTGAGAAATGCAGCTGCAGTGCTGCAATGGGACCAGGAAACTTACCTTCCTGCCATGGGCGCTCATTACAGGGGACAACAGATCAGCACATTAACAGAAATGGCGCACCAGTTGTTTAGCGCGGAAAGCCTGGGCGGACTGCTGAAAGACCTCGATGAGAAGGGTGACCTATTGCCTGCCCAACGAACCAATGTCTCGCTTACCCTGGGCGACTACACCAAAAACAAAAAATACACATCACGCTTCGTGCGGAAGCTGTCAGATCAAACAAACAAATGTTTTCATTCATGGATAGAAGCCAGGAAGCACAACAGCTTTGCACTTTTTTCACCAGACCTGGCTGCACTCATCGATCTAAAAAAGGAAGAAACAGACCTCCTGGGTTATGAAGGCCACCCCTATAACGCCCTCCTCGACGAATTTGAAAAGGGCGCCACCGTTGCCGGCATAGACAACACATTCTCGGGTCTGCTTCCTGCGCTGCAAGAACTGCTTGCCAGGATCAGCAGACAGCCAATTATAGACGACAGTTTCCTGAAGCAACATTTTCCCAAAAGCAATCAGTGGGAATGGGGCATGTACCTGGTAAAAGCGCTGAATTTCGACTTTGCATCTGGAAGACAGGATATTAGTGAACATCCTTTCAGTATTAGTTTTAATCCTTCGGACGTACGCATTACCACGCGGATCGACACCACCGACTTCGGCAACATGACGTGGAGCTGCATTCATGAAACAGGGCATGCGCTCTATGAACAGGGACTTCCCGCAGAAGGATATGGACTTCCAATGGGCGAGGCCTGCTCCTACAGTATTCATGAATCGCAATCGCGGCTTTGGGAAAACCATGTAGGGCGGGGGAGCTCATTTTGGCACTGCTACTACCCACAACTCCAGTCTTATTTTCCAGGACAGCTGGGCAGCATTAGCTTCGAGGAGTTTTACAGAGGCATTAATCGCGTCCAACCATCCCTGATCCGCACAGAGGCGGATGAGATCAATTATCATTTTCATGTATATATCCGCTACGAGCTTGAAAAACAATTGATAGAAGGAAAATTAAAAACCGCAGACATCCCTGGATACTGGAACGAACAATACCAGAAGTTGATCGGCGTAACGGTTCCTGACGACAAAAATGGTTGTATCCAGGATGTGCACTGGAGCCATGGCAGCTTTGGCTATTTTCCTACTTACAGCCTTGGCAGCTTTTATGCAGCTCAGTTTTATGCCTGTGCGCAACAGCAGGTACCCAACCTTGAACAGGACATCAGATCTGGAAACACCACGAGCCTGTTGCAATGGCTGAGGGATGGTGTGCATGCAAAGGGCAGGGCTGGAACGAGCGAAGATCTGTGCAAAACAGTCACCGGCAGCAGCCTCGACGTAAGCTATTTTGTGCGGTACCTGTTGGATAAGTATCAGACAATCTATAATTTGTAGGCGAAACCTAACCCCATGAAAATATTTCTACTTCTTGCCCTTTCGTTATCTAGTCTTCTTTCCTGTAAAAAGACCGTGGAAAATGCCCAGCGAGATGCCGTGGTTGACATTATGGTTTCGGGGCAATGGACTGTTACAAAGTATATGAAGGGTGATTCTACTGTTACGCCGCAGTTCACGCCCTATAAATTCCAGTTTCATGATAACGGAAGTGTAGATGCTATCAGAAATGGAACACTGGAAAAAACAGGCACCTGGAAAGGAGATGCAACCCTGCTGACAATAACTTCCTCTTTCCCTGGCGCTGTTTATCCCTTACCCTTGCTCAATGGCACATTCCAGATTTCTAAAACCGGGCTGAGCTTTGTAGAAGCCAGGATGGTGGTAAACGGCGAAACGCATTTACTTCGATTGGACAAATAGTGTAGCTACCCGATACTCAGAACCCGGCTTTAATTTTAATAGGAGCAATTTTTGCTATTGCATTTCGTTTTGACAGCAATCCACCCTGAAAAAAACCGCTGCCACAAGTAAACCTACCGAATTGAAGCAAAGCGTTTTTTTTGTTCTGTGCCTTCTGGGTTTCACCCTTTGTGCTTTCTCGCAGGTTCCTTCCGCCAATTTTACTGCACCAGTTACCGGGGGATGCTCACCGGTTGTAATCAATTTTCAGGATCAGTCAACCGGCAACCCTACCACCTGGCTATGGGATTTTGGAACAGGTGCCACTTCAACGCTTAAAAATCCCTCTACCACGTATTTCAACTCCGGAACGTATACAGTGAAATTAACGGTTACCAACTCTTCCGGCTCCAACACCATTACCCGCGCTCAATACATTACTGTTTTTGATAAACCGGAAGCCAACTTCGTTGTCAACGACAGCGCCGGCTGCTTTCCTCACCGTGCTGTGTTTACAGATATTTCCACTGCAGGAGTAGGCAATACCAATGTTGCCTGGTTCTGGGACTTTGGCAATGGAACACAGTCCACCCAACAAAACCCCACGGTTACCTACACGGCAACAGGCAACTACACGGTGACCCTCAAAGTAACCAATGACAAAGGCTGCTCGAAAGTGCTGACCAAACAACAATACATCCGCATTGCAGGCGGTTTTGCTTCAGGTTTTACCAACACCCAACCCACGGTTTGTCGCCCGCCGGCTTCCATTTCTTTTACTAACACCACTACAGGACCGGGCACCCTCACCTATACCTGGGACTTTGGCGACGGTACTCCGCCATCAACAGCCATTAACCCATCACATACTTACACGGCTCCTGGTAATTATACAGTAACGCTCGCCATTTTGAGTAGTGAAGGTTGCCGCGATACGGTGCGTAAGGTGAACGCAGTTGTGCTTAGA
>JBGTIL010000618.1:0-3882 GCA_041745695.1 Chitinophagaceae bacterium
CTGTTTATTTTAAAATTAGCTTCTTTGTATACACTTTAGCGGTTAGTTTGCCCGCTCTGGACATGGGCGGTTCGCAAGTTGCTTTAGGCTTGGGCATGGTAGTTGGGATTGCCGTTACTGCCATCGCTATCCTGGAAAGCATACTATACAAGAATGTGATAGCAGTCGAAAAATTACCTGATTAGCGGTCGCACTGGATAACAACCAGTCTAGAAAATGCCAACTAAGAAATGATGTACAAGCGATATATCGTTGATGGACGTGGAAATCAGCGATTCCGAAACGTTTATTCCGGCACAGTATAAACACCGCTCCGCTAACTGTAAGGCTACCACAGTCAAATCCCCCATTGAATACGATGAAGAAAAACTCCATATTGTTTACTTTAAGTACCCTGGCTCTTTTGTCTTGTGCAGAAAAATGGTTATTGACCAAAGTGTCGGTAAGCCACACAGCAACAGTATCAAACCGTTCTATGTACGATTTTTAACAGCGATTATTCGATGGCATATTCAGTTTTGACTGTTCTAACACAAAAGGAATTGAAAATACTTTTAAAAGGCGGACTACTAGGCGAAAAGGATTCGGTTCTCTATTCACAGTATCTACTTCCATCGGATACTTTGGAACAAATAAGTAACCTAAATCTTGATTCCTTAAAAGATTATTATTCGAATGACTGTATGCTTGACGGCTCGCAAGTGACAGTAACCTTCAAAAAAGAGGGACGAGAAAAGTCGGTCCATCTAAGTAACTTTTACCAGGAGGATATAGGGAAAGTACTTTATCTGGTTAATTCTCTAGTTGCTGATAAATACAAGGTGTGGTATGACAAGGAAAAATTGCTTTCAGTCCAAAAAATATGCGATTAAACGTAAACACGGTGTTTTAGGACGAAACCTGCTGCACTATGCGTGTTGCGCAATGCGGCAATCAAACCTCCAGTCATTGCTGCCTTGCTGTCACAAAGGATGCAGCGGACTTTCCATCGCCACCTGTTAGTTTTTGCCACATGAAATAACGCGCAACGGTGCCGGTGCTGTAAGACTTGAGCAGCTTTTGTATGTGGTACATATCGGCTCCTCCTTCCAGCAAAAGCGGGCAAAGCGGTAGCGCAGGCAAGCCAAAGAAGTGCTCATTTACGGCTATCTTTATTACATAACCACCTCATGAACCGCATCGATCGCTTAGCTGCCATTGTGATACAACTGCAATCGAAGCGGCTGGTAAAAGCAAAAGAAATAGCTGATAAATTTTCTTTAAGCCTCCGCACAGTCTATCGCGACATCAAGGCTCTGGAAGAAGCAGGCGTCCCGGTCTCAGGTGAAGCCGGTAGCGGATACCGCCTCATGGAAGGGTACAAGCTCCCTCCCGTTATGTTTAATGAAGATGAAGCATCTGCTCTTCTAACAGCGGCAAAACTAATGCAGTCTATGAGCGACGAAAGCTTCTCGCAACACTACATAACCGCACTCGACAAAATAAAAGCGGTGTTGAGGCTGGCAGAAAAAGACCACATCCAGGGCATCGACGATCATATAGTTGTGGTTGCTCCTCCGTCCACATTTAACAAAAAAACCCGCGAACTGCACCTGGCTAAAATACTCAAGGCGATTGCTTCTTCTACAATCATCGGGATCAACTACACCTCTGTAGAAAAAAAGGAGACCCTATTCAGAAAGGTTGAACCCGTTGGCATTTATTACCAGGGCAGTCACTGGTACCTGATTGCTTTTTGTCGCCTCAGAAATGATTACAGAAATTTTCGTACAGACAAGATCGATAAGATTGTCTTAAGCGATGATAAAATCACGCAAACACATCCCCCGCTGAACACATTTATCTGCCAGGTAACGGAACAAAAAAAAGTACACAAGGTGGTGATAGATGTAGACCCGGGCATTGTAAAATACCTGGGAGAACAGAAGTATTACAATGGTTTTGTAAGTGAGGCGCCCTGTGGAGACATGATCCGCATCACTTTTTTAACCAGTTCGCTGATGGGATTTGCCCGCTGGTTTATGCTTTTCGGCGACCAGGCAACAATCATTGAGCCCCTTGACCTAAACGACGCTGTTGAAAAAATAGCCAGCAATATTCTAAAAAAGTTGGAAAGAAATTCACTGATAAGTGCTTAGTTATTATGTGAAATCGATCAGATCAAACGCTCGCGGCAAGATCTCAGTTACTAATCCGGGCCCGCATTATGGATGCCATCAACTCCTTCCGATTGCGTGTTCTATGAATACAGCAAATAAAACTTCGTGGCAAAAGCCCCGGACCCATGCATCGTGCAGACAACGTTTCATGATGACACCATCAACAGCAGGTTCGCTCACCGGCGCTTCAACTTTTTAATTAATTGTTCAAAATGTTTTCGACTGCTGACATAGGGTTGTCACAAGTCGCTTTTAGCTTTGTTGGTATCAAATCAAATAATCTAAAATCTTCAAAAAGATGGACACTACAACTGCAGAAAAGCAACAGGCATCAATCATCACTTCCACAGAACTTTTAGAACACTGGCTGGGGCACAGGGGACTCACACGCAGGCTGATAGAAGCCTTTCCGGAAAAGCAATTATTCGAATACGCCGTTGGTGGCATGCGACCCTTTGCAATGATGGTACTGGAACTGCTGGCGATTGCCGGTCCGGGATTGAGAGAAATCGTTGAGGGCAAGACGGAAAAATTGAATGAAAATATAGAGACAACTATCAGCAAGACTAACCTCCTGGCGCTCTGGGATCAGTCCACGGCTGACATCAAAAATTACTGGAGCCGCATACCTGATGAGCGATTCCACGACAAGATTCTTTCTTTCGGTCAGTACGAAGGAACAGTGCTTTCAGCTATCCTCTACTTCATCGATAACGAGATCCATCACAGGGGCCAAGGCTACGTGTATCTGAGGTCACTCGGGATTGAGCCGCCTGCGTTTTGGGAGAGATAGCCCATCTGTATGGGGGCGGCATCGATCAATAAAATCCTGGCGACAGTTAAGCTCCTGAAGACAACTACTAAAGTCAGACAACCCTGCCTGAGGCAGCTTGGTGCAGGTGCTTTACAGAAGTTGGCGCGACCAGGGTGCTGCCTTCCTATTTCACTACGGTGCTGCGTTATTGCCTAAAACGTCTTTGGTTTATCCAGCAGGTAGTGCTGCATCCACTCCAGGTTTGTCTGTGCTACCTTCAAAGCCATCTTCGGTTCCGTGGGTCCGTGGGGCTGGCGGGGCAGCACCAAAAAGCGCACAGGTACGTCACGGCGCTTCAGCGCATTATAGAACATGACACCCTGGGTAAACGGCACACGAATGTCTGCCTCACCATGTTGTAATAACACCGGCGTCTTTACATGCTGTACAAAGCGAAGGGGCGAATGTGCATTGTATACATCCCAGTCTTCCCAGGGTTGTTTTTTCATATAAGAAGGAAGGAAACCGCCGATGTCATCTGTCATATTTTGTGATACCAGGTCCACCACAGGTGCACCAATACTTGCTGCCTTGAATCTGTTGGTATGACCCACCACCCAGCTGCTCATAAATCCACCATAACTCCAGCCCATCACGCCCATACGTGAAGAGTCAACTGCGCCCAGGCTTAGCACATAATCGACGCCCGACATAAGATCCTGGTAATCCGCTCCACCCCAGTCTCTTTGATTGGCTAACCGGAAATCGACGCCATAGCCTGTAGAACCCCGGGGGTTAGGGCGGAGTACAAACATGCCCTGTTCGGCAAATCCGGCGATTGGATAACTGCCACTATTGCCCGCAATAAACGTTTGCCCAAAAACACCGGCGGGTCCGCCATGAATGTTCAATAGAAGTGGATAGGTTTTGTCCTTCTTATAATTCAATGGGTAAGTCAGCAATCCTTCA
>JBGTIL010000619.1:0-5036 GCA_041745695.1 Chitinophagaceae bacterium
TGTTTCAGCGAAATCATTAGAGTGAATACAGACGAATTGTTTTTCAATTTTAATTCGATTTCAGCATCAGAGAGCTTACGTTTCTTTGTAACGGTTGCGCTCAGCGGAAGCAGCAGTATTTCATTTGCCATGAAACAAACGGAATCCGGAAATTGGAACATTGACAGGAAAGCGCCGAAATGGATTCTTAACCTGGAACCAGAACTGTCCAAAGTCATTAGGTGTAATATGGACCAACGCTGATTTTATTCAACAACTTTTCTTCTACCTTACTTAATAAACGGGCAATTCATCCGCTTAGGCTATGCCTGACCCAGGGCTGGGATCCTCGGCAATTAGGCATACTATTAGTGCTACTTACAGGTCTTCATTATTCTATGATGCGTTATCGCTGGTCACCGAAACTAAAATTTTCGTGTCATGGAAAGAATTTATTTACTTCTCCGCAATAACATTGAGCTTGGCCCATTTACCCTTTCAGAGTTGGCAGAGCAATCGCTCCGACCCTCGGATCTGATTTGGATAAAGGGTGAAAGCCGTGTATGGTCTGACGCATCCGCTTTACGCAATGTCCCTACCCCGCAAACCACAACCAGGAGGGAAGATGAAGATCGTTCCCTGGCCACTGCGAAGGCGCGTGGAAAGAACGATGAAAATTCAGACGCTACATTAGTCGGTCACACACAGGAGCATAACCAACGCAACAATTGGGATGCAAGGACGCTTCAGATGCCTGATCCCCGCATCCCAACCGAAAAATTTAGACTTATCATTCATAAAAAAAACAGCGGTACCGTAAGCTTGTCCCAGCTGCTTTTAGCTACCCTCATTTGTACCATCATATTATGGGTTTGGAGAAGCCCCTCAGCTATTATTTCACCGGGTCCGAAGGAAAACGTAACCTATGCTGCCCAGCCTGCAGTTTTTGTCCCAGACTCAACACCAACAGTAAGTCGTGCACCTTTCGCTAAACAGACTTCCCGCAACCCAACTGCGGAAACTGTTGTTCCAGTGTTTGGAATAGGAGATTCCGGGAGATTGGCAGACAACTCGAGTCTGAAAAAGAATAGGATTTCTGTCACCACTCCAAGAACGAATCGTAAGGGACCTACGGCCGTAAAGCCTCCTCCTGTCACTGAGACCCAGCCCCTGCTCGTAGAAGTACCGATGCCAACTCCGGTGTTAGTTCCGGAGGTTTCGACAGACACAGGAAGCTCGCTACCTGTAGAAGTTGAAAAAAAGAAAACCTTGAAACAGGTAATGCGAAATCTTTTCAAGAAAAAGAAGAAAAAGGAATCTACAACCGGCGAAGACACTTCTTTCAACAGGTCACAACCCCCATCGTAAAGCCTGTTGTTCGTTGATTGGGCAGCACGGGAAAGGGAATAAGCCAAAAAAATTTATGGGGTAGAGTACTAGCATTAATCAGTGTCCCCCGTATGTTGTCGGTGATGCTAATCTCAAATCAAATACGTTTTATTCAAAACTCAGTAGATCTGGGCCACGTGGGGTTAATGAGAAACAATAAGAACTTTCTATCTCATTAATGGTGAATGTTTTACTTGCCTCCTGTTGAAGTGTAAGGGGTATCATCTTTGCTAGATTAGATAGCTTACACGTTTAAACCAGTTTATGGAGATGAAAGCTGTTGTGCAGTATCAGGGTGCTTTGGCCCATTATTGTATCTCACCGGAAAACGAAGGGATATACCAGGCAAGGCTTTTACGTTACGATGGCCGGCCGGAAAGAACTCCTCCTCAGAAGGTTACTCTTTTTAAAGGCACCCCTGTGTGGTCGGGCACTTGCGACAGGCAGGACTTGCTGGATAAACTGGGTAACAGCATAGAGAGAAAATTAGGAACGGTGTGATCATCATGTTTTAGGGTAAGAATAAAACATTCCGTCTGCCTGCCCCTGCTTTATTCAGGATGAAAGTTTTTGTTGTTCCCAAAGGGTGTAGCAGAACCCATTACTTACGTAACTATCAGTTTACTCACCATGCACTTTCCTGTTTTTTCTTCGAGCAGCAACATCCACACATTAGAACATTTATAATTTTTAATGAATCGTAGCGCGCTTGAATGTCCTGCTTGTGGAATAAAATTATTTACTTTTGACGCAATTACATATCATGGCAAAGACAAGAATTACGATTAATAACAACGGTTCCTGCAAAATAGAAGGTGAATTTGAAATCGTTGACAGGGCAGGCAACCAATACGATTTGGGTGGCAGAGAGATCGTATCTATCTGCCGATGCGGACTATCCAAGAATAAACCATTTTGTGATGGCGCACATAACGGCCACTTCGAACATGAAGCAGTAGCGTTTGCTCTGCCGCCCAAGAAGCAAGCTTAAGAACACGTCATTTTTCAATCAAATTATTGCTGCCTGGTTATTGCAGTTACATCAATATTGCCTGGTAGAAACTGCAATGACCTGAGCTGACATTCGTCACCTGCAACGCGGGGGATGAAGCATTGCAGCAATTACGGGGTGGTTCATTTCTCCGGGCCTTTCTCAACTCACAAACGCCTGTTTTTTCAGGCCTGTTCCACGGGTGCATCGTAGCCTGTTCATACTTCTCATACAATTAAGTTATACAGAATTCATCCAAACGAAACCTGGGGGTAACACTGCTATGCCATCTTTGCGGTATCAGAAAATAAGATCTTCAAATAGTATAATGAAAAATAATTATTCGTTTTTACAAACATCCCTCCTGTTGGTAATGCTCTTCCTGGCGAATGATACCCGGGCACAGCGCACTGAAAACAACTTGGAATCATCCCCGGCAAGTATAGCGTTCATTGGGCTGGAGGACAATATGCTGGTGTTTGATTTGCACCTCGCTCTGAAAGACCTGAGCACGGGCAGCCTGCGCATTCTCGATGGGAACAATGCACAACTTTTCAGTGAGCGGATTCTCAAGCATGTGGCAACCAAACGGTATAAGATCGTACGGGACGACCTTGACAAGATCAAATTTGAATTAGTCATCAACCGGTCTGTTTTCCGCCAATCATTCGATGTGGCAACACGGTTTCAGGAGGTTCTGGAAGTTACCAGGGTGGAGTAGATCAAAACCGCACGGGAGACCCTTTAGCCCCTAGCCTTGACTGAATAGCCTCCTCATTAGTATTCGTTACAACCGATTGCAAAATGCCACGCACGCACAAACCTCCAGATCCGCTGCTGCTGATGTACATGGTTGTAGGAATCGTTTTTATTATAATCGTAGTGCTGATCGTCCGGGGATCATTTTCGTAACATGATCGAGCTACTCTCTTAAAGAAGCTGTTTGTAAAGATTGGGGTAATCGGATATAAGACCATCAACACCTAGCAGCTTCAGACGCTGCATTTCGGGAAGGGTATTTACAGTCCAGGGGATAAGTTTTAAATTCCGACGGTGGCAGGCTTCCACCAGTTCAGCGGTGACCAAAGAATAATGGGGGCTGTAGATGGTTGGCTCAAAACCCAGGGCAGTAAGATTTGCTGCGAAAGAAGCCCTGCTGCCCTCGTCTACCAGCAACGCCGTTTTCATAGATGGATATTTTTTGTTCAGGTATTGCAGAGTGCGTATATCGAAGGATTGGATAACCACCCGATTCGCTACCTTTTTGTTTTCCACTACCCGCATCAGCATGTCGACGAACGGAGCAGGTGCCGGATGAAAAAGATTATCGGTGCTGTCAGTGCTTTTTGTTTCTATGTTGTATTGAACAGGAGAACGTTTGCTTTTTTCCGCATAGGCCTCTGCCAATGTAATCACATCATGTAATAAGGGTTTGTGCACCTTCACTTTCTGCTGCTGCGGAAAACGCGGATGTAGCCTGCTGCCTGCATCGAATGTTAACACCTCTGCATAAGGCATTTTGTAAATGTTATAAGAGGCCGCCTCAGCCGATGTAACAAAGCTGCCATCTGGCTTGGTGGTTATTTCATGATTCATCCATGGCTCGTGCGACAGGAGCACCTGACTGTCCTTCGAAATCACCACATCCATTTCCAGGGTGGTAACGCCTTCCTCCAATGCCCTGAGCATGGCGAGAATGGTATTTTCCGGCATCAGTCCGCGGGCACCCCTATGACCCTGAAGGTCGAAACTGATTGGAGGTGATTTAGATTTCATTGTAGAATCACAGGCCCCGTAGGTGATGCAGAAAAAGACCAGCGCCAGGTAGTAACATCTGCTTGCTTTCATCTGTTTATTTGTATAAACCTAATCTTACTTTTTCTGACAAAGCCATTTGTATGGCATCAATAACGTTCCGGTTCTTTTCCGGCAGCTCCCTAGTCAAAAGATCGGCGGAAAACACCAATTTTTTTTGCATTATTTCGAAGAAATTATCCGTAAGGGGTGTTACATAATAAACGATGCCCTTTTTTGTTTTCCGTGTTTCCACAAAAGCCGCATGGTTGCTGTTAAGAAAGCTGTACGTCAGAACAAACATCCCTCTCATAGCGGTAATTTTAAAGTATTACCAAAAGAAAGGCTTCCTGTCGAGGTTAGCAGGTCCTGACGATTAAAAAATTGTGAAGCTATTGTTGTGTAGGAATGCTGCGAAGATCATCTTGCATGTGTACTGCTGCGGCCGGTAGCCTGGCAGGCCTTGGAGAAATTAAACGCGCTCAGCAGTTGATTAACCATCTGTTGGATGGGTACCGATGGCGCCGCTTACCTGCAGGATGTTTCGGAAAAAAGGCAACTTTCAAATAGCGCCGGCATGCATTGCGTAATCAAAAAAACACCCGGATGGAGTAGTACGAGGTTTACTCCAACCGGGGTGTTCGACAACTTACCTGTTGCACTTGATCTGCCCATTCTCCAGCCAGAAGAGATAGGTAATTTTCATTTTTTCAGCATCATCTTTACGTTCGTAAGAGAGCTGATGATCGTTTAGAAAAGTCAGGAATTGTTTCAGGGTTTGCTCTACTTCAGCATATTCTGCCTGGATCTCCTGCTTGCGATCTTCAAGTTTTTTTATCTGGGAAAAAATCTTAAAAGCGTCTTCGGCATCACCCTTCTTGAT
>JBGTIL010000620.1:0-3670 GCA_041745695.1 Chitinophagaceae bacterium
AATGTATAACGGGTAATTTTTGGATATGAATTTCTGCACCACTTTCTTGTATGATGGCTGTCAGGTCGATTAAAATTTCATGCACTAATAGGTCACAATCCGTAGCTCGCGTAACCCTATTTTTTCCTATTCTGGAATATTCGAGCAAATCAAAGATGAGCTTTGACATACGATTCGCTCCTCCACTTATCAGGCTTACATATTCATTAATTTCTTTGTTCGGTTCCCTCTCTAATTTTTGAGCTAATAGCTTCGAAAAATTGGAGATGCTTCTAAGTGGTTCTTGTAAGTCGTGAGAAGCAGCATAGGCAAATTGTTCTATCTCTTTATTTTTCCTTTCTAATTCAATATTGTATTGAATTAGCTTTTTTTCGGCTTTATCCTGTTCAGTAATATCCTGCACAGTACCCACCATCCTGCTGACTTGCCCATTTACGTTAAGTATTATTTTGCCTATTCCTTGTATAACCTTTCTATTGCCATCGGGCAAAACAATGGTAAATCTATTGGGGGTACACTCAAATTCCAAAGTGTTGTTTTCTTTAAATGCCTGTATGGCTTCCTTAATATTATTTTCTACTCTTGCCTTCGTACGCTCAACATCTTCGGGCAACATACGCTCCAGTGCATTTTCAAAACTCACTTCAAATCGTTCGTTGCCGTATCCGTAAACGTTATACATCTCATTTGACCATTGTACTTTGTGAGTCTCCAAATTCATCTCCCAATTTCCTATTTTCGCCAAGCGTTGTGCATCATTCAGTTTTTCTTCACTTAGTTTTAATTCATGTAAATGGAATTCAAGTTCTTCGGCCATAGTATTTAAGCCGACAGCAATGGCATCTAATTCATCACCTGCATCACTTAATTCTATCTTTTCTGAAAAATCCATTTGAGTGATTTTTATCAGAGCATCCAGTATACTCGCAATTCTTTTTTCATTTTCCTGTATAAAATTTGTTTTTGATTCTAAATCCTGATTGGTTTTTATTCGTTCTTGAATGGTATTAGAAAGCTCTTTGGTCACAACATTAAAGGAGTTTGCCAGAACACCAATTTCGTCATTTGAAAATACCTTTGCTTTTACATTGAAATCTTTTTGGGAAATTCCTTTTGAAACATTCATGATTTCTTTCAAACCTTTTGATATTCCTCTTTCAACAAAAAAAGTAAGTAACAGTCCACTGAAACCAACTGTCAATACAATGGCAAGCAATAACGTCAGTATAATATTTTCGAACCAGCGTGCACCTTTTCCCAGCGTGTAAGAAAATTCATTTTCCAGTACAGTAAGTTTTTGATTGATGGGATCTATTTGCTTAATAATTTCATCCAATTTATTTTGGGATGGGGTAGGTGAATTTATTTCTGAATGTAGTTTTCTAGCAATGGGTACCAACCTGGCAATTACGGAATCTGCTTCTGTCCAGATATTTACTGACTTATGAATATAAGAGATGTTATTAAATCTTCTAAACAATGTAAGCATTCCATCAATATCGTCGGGTTGGTTGCGTCCTTCAATAAGTCCCTGCCGGGCAACTTCTAAATCAGGATTATTCTTCTTTAATTCCAACAGTGCCTTGTGGTCGCCCAAAGGTACCTTCATAAAATTATAAAAGGCTTGTTCATCCCCCTTTTTATGGGATTGGGAATATTGTTGCAAATTATAAATGGCATCTTTTTGTGATTTTGACCATAATCCTTCTGCACCTACAAAAGCCCTTACTGACGAAAGGGTATTGACCGCAAAGTAGAGTGTTCCGATTTCAACCGCAATCAGTATTGCCATAATACCTACCACAGAATACAACTTCCTGGCAATAGAGAGATTTCTGAACCACCTGAAAATGAAAAAATTTGTCATGGTTAATGCACTGTTACAAATATTGCTTTAACCATTCTTTCGCCTCAGTTTCATCATTGAACATTTTTACTGGATATGGCTGTTTCTTAATACTAAAAAATAGATTTGCAGCCATTTTTCCTACGGCCGAGCGGGAAATGATGGCCACTGCTTGTGCGATTTCGGGTACTACTTCCGCCGCATAGTCTCGCATCTCTTTATTGGCCGGCGGGGAATCCGTACTGTCAGAAAGTAGGCAAACCTTTTTTCCACCCGTTATCTTTCTAAATTCCTCCATTGTCTTTTTTGCTTCTTCCAGCGTTTGCTGAGGTACTTTTTTAGCTATGGTGCAGAGAATTCCATTCTCATCAAACCACATCGTGGATGTCGGCAACTCAAAGACTTCGGCATTTTCGGGGGGCAGCATATTTATATGAGGTTTTTGGTTGATGAAGTAGGTTTATGTTTTGCAAAGGCAACATTATAACAGGTCTATTATTTACCATCTGTCGGTTTTGAGTCACGTGGTAGCGGATTCTCACTTTCCCGTGAGTCGTCGAGGATAACGGTCTTTTTCCCTTACTGTGGCCTGACTGACCTTTTACGTATAGCTGACCGATACTCCTCACTTCCTCCCCCTGAGTACCCAATACAACGGCGCTCCGCCCAAAAATGGCAACCAGCCAATTAAAGCCGAAGAAGGATCGGTTATAATCATATTGGCTGCTACCACCAGCAGAAACAGTACAAAGAACGCGGGTAGCCAAGGTACCTAGGTAAGTCACATGTCGACGGTGAGTTTCAAATGGCCCCCCAGTCCTTCCTGTATAATCCGCATGAGGGTTGAAAGCCGGATGTCACTGGCGTTGTTTTCAATTCTTGAAATATAGGTCTTGGTGGTACCGCATTTTACGGCGAGCTGTTCCTGGGTCAGGCCCTTTGATTTGCGAAGTTCTTGTAGCATCACCCCTAGTTTGAAAGCTTCAAATTCCTGCTCGTATTTTTCTCTGGTATCGGTTCCGGGTGCGCCGTACTGCTCGTCCAGATGATCTTTGAAGGAAGTGAGGTTATTGTTTGTCTTTTTCATCGAAGTACTGTTTTTTAAGTTTTTCTGCCAGTTCAATCTCGTTCTTAGGGGTTTTCTGAGTCTTTTTTTGAAAACCATTCAGTAAAATCACCAATTGGCCTTTATCGAAGAAACTGAATACCCTATAAATGTCCGAACCTACCTCAACCCGTATTTCGTATAGTCCCGTCGAACCAGTCAGGTGCTTGAAATATTTTTCAGGTACTCTATCGAGGGTAGCTACCAATTGTAGAGTCCAGTCAATCTTCTTCTGGACAGCGGGCTTCAAGGTCGCTTTGAAGTCCAGGAAGTAATCTTTATAAAAAAAAATGTCCCTGACGAAGTCGGATTCCATACAGGTTAGTGCGGGGTTAAAGTTAGCTAATTAGGTAACATTTCCCAAGATTTAAAGATTCTTTCGAAGGAATAATTGTACACGCTGATCTGTCAGTAGACAAAGCAAGTTTTTAAAATGGACCCCCTACTTCCTCCCCCGTAACACCCAATACAGCGGCGCTCCGCCCAAAAACAGCAACCAGCCAATTAAAGCCGAAGAAGGATCGGTTATAACCACATTGGCCGCTACAATCAGCAGAAACAGCACAAAGAACGCAGGCAACCAAGGGTACCCCCAAATTTTAAAACCCTGGTGCGGATCAGGAGTGCCTGCCCGCTTTCTAAACACAAACAGCGTGGCGGCGGCGCTCGCGATGGCGAGGCTGTCGATGGACATCACGTAATTCACGATCGCCTCGAAG
>JBGTIL010000621.1:0-4884 GCA_041745695.1 Chitinophagaceae bacterium
CCTTTGAAACAGGTGCCAATCGCGAGCTCCTGCCAGATTTTGCACCTGATGCCCTCACCGTGATGCACGACGGATTTTTAAACGTTCCATATGATCAGTGGCGCGGTGCAGGTGTTGCTATTCCGGTATTCAGTCTTAGAACAGCTAACAGCTTCGGTGTAGGTGAATTTCTCGATATTAAAGTGTTGGCCGACTGGGCGGATATTGTGGGCTTGAAGTTAATCCAGTTGCTCCCCATCAACGATACATCGGCCACCTTTACCAACCAGGATTCTTATCCTTATGCAGCCATATCAGCCTTTGCCTTACACCCGGTGTATATCAACCTGCAACAGGTTGCGGGTAAAAAATATGCCCCGGCTATTAAGTCACTGCAAAAAAAGCAGCGTCAGCTAAATGCCCTGCCCGACCTGAACTACGCGCAGGTGATTTATTACAAGATGAACACCCTGCGGGAACTGTACGAACTGCAAGGGGATGCCTTTTTAAAGGAAACCGACTACGCCAGCTTTTTTACCACTAATGAGCACTGGCTGGTACCCTACGCAGCCTTTTGTGTATTCCGTGATAAGAACAACACGGCTGATTTCAATGCCTGGAAAACCAGTGCTGTATATGTGCCTGAAGAGATTGACAGGTTAACAGCATCAAAATCAAAAACGGCAAAAGAAATACGCTTTCACTATTTTGTACAGTATCACCTGCACATACAATTGCAGGAGGCTGTAGGCTACGCTAATAAAAAAGGTATCGCTTTAAAAGGTGACATACCCATTGGCATATTTCGCAACAGTGTTGATGCGTGGACGGCCCCCGACATGTACAACATGATCTGGCAGGCAGGCGCACCTCCGGATGACTTTGCCGTGAAAGGACAGAACTGGGGCTTCCCTACCTATAACTGGCATAAAATGTCGGAAGACGGATTTGACTGGTGGCGCCGCCGCTTACAACAAATGAGTCTTTATTTCGATGCGTTCCGCATCGATCACATCCTCGGGTTTTTCAGGATCTGGAGCATTCCTATGGATGCTGTAGAAGGAATCCTGGGCAGGTTTGTGCCTGCATTGCCTGTTGAAATAGATGAGTTGGCAAGGAACGGCATCAATTTTAATTATGAGCGTTACTGCAAGCCTTTCATAACAGATAGTGTACTCGAACAGTTTTTCGGGATCTATGCCGGCTATATCAAGGAAACTTTCCTGGATGTTACAGGGAAAAGTTCTTACCAACTGAAACCAGCTTTTAATACGCAAAAAAAGATTGAAGGTTTTTTCAATGAAACCTTCGAGCATGTTGAAAAGGAAAATCTCAAGATCGGATTATATGATCTGGTTTCGAATGTCATCTTTTTCGAAAAAGACGGTTCGGGGCAAACCCATTTCCATTTCCGGATTTCCATGAATTATACCACTTCGTTCTTAAATCTCGACGATAGCACCAAGAACGCGCTGTGGAATTTGTACATCGACTATTTTTATCGTCGCCAGGATGCATTTTGGAAGGAGGAAGCCCTCAGGAAACTACCAGCATTAAAGGCGGCTACCGAGATGCTTGTTTGTGGAGAAGACCTGGGCATGGTACCACACTCGGTACCCGGGGTTATGAAGGACCTGGGTATGCTCAGCCTGGAAATTCAGCGCATGCCGAAGAATCCTGATGTCGATTTTTTTCATCCTAAAGATGCTCCTTACCTGTCTGTAATCACACCCTCCTCACACGACATGAGCACCATCCGGGGCTGGTGGGAAGAAGACCGAAACCGTACACAACGCTTTTATAATCATGTGCTGGAAGGTGCCGGAGAGGCACCCTACTTTTGCGAGTCATGGGTGAACAGGGCAGTAGTACTACAGCACCTGTACTCACCTGCTATGTGGAGTGTATTTCAAATCCAGGATCTTTTAGGCATGAGCGATACGCTCCGCAGGGAAAACCCTCACGAAGAAAGAATTAATAATCCGGCGGATCCCAGGCACTACTGGTGCTACCGCATGCACCTTCCGCTGGAGCAGTTGCTGAAAGAAACGGCATTCAATGCAGAAGTACGCGATTATATAAAAAACAGCGGCAGGAGTTAATGCAGCATCATGCACACAATTCCTCCCAATACCGAATGTGTTTCTTGCGGAGCCCCGATTGAAAAAAACTTCTGCGGTTCCTGCGGCGAAAAAAGGCCCGACAAACACAGGTTTACGCTGATGCATTTTGTGCATGAAAGCATCGAAGGTTTCACCCACCTCGACAATAAATTTTTTCGAACACTGAAGTGCCTGTTTGCACGTCCGGGCGCCCTAACCCGGCATTTTGAAATGGGGAGAACAGTACGATTTATGAAACCCGTTCCGTTCTTCATCGTCAGTAATATCCTGTTTTTCGTACTGGTGGGTCAATCGAACATCTTTGCAGTGAAGCTGGAAAAATACCTGCAGTACGACAATTACATCAAGTACGGAACGACGGCTGCTTTTGATAAAAAATTCGGAGCTGATGCAAAACCAGCATCTGTAGCGGTACTGTTCAATGAAAAGATGATCACGCAGTCGAAATCCTTCATCATTCTGATCATTCCCCTGTTCGCTCTTTTCTGCGCTTTGTTATTTTTTAGGAAGAAACCTTACTTTACTTTACACCTCGTATTCGCCACTCACTTTTTTACTTTCCTTTTACTCTATCTTATCTTATTTCATTTCCTGGTGGAAATACCGGATCAATACATATTTCACCTGCCCCAGGCCGTATTTGAAGCAATTGCTATTCCCTTGAATCTTGCTATCATCATCATTTACGCGGCACTCGCCACAGCGCACTATTATGGCATCAGGTGGTACTGGGCAGTTGCCACCGGCATAGGCATGGGCCTTTTGTTTCTCGTAGCTCTCCAGGCATATAGGATATTACTATTTTACAAAATCCTTTATTCTATTGCATGAAACTCCAGTACAAAGCTTTCAACCTAAAGTTCCGGCATCCTTTTACTATCTCGCGCGGCACCAAAACCCACCAGCCGGTGCTCGTGGTGAACCTTGAGCATTTGGGTCATTCGGGATGGGGGGAGGCGCCGGCCATTTCTTATTACAATATCCCGGTGGAGAAAATGATAGAGGACCTGGAACGCAAAAAAGATTTTGTTCAAAAATTTGCCTTCACAGAGCCGGACCGTTACTGGCACTACCTCCACCATCTATACCCTGTCAATCCCTTTTTAGTGTGTGCACTGGATATAGCAGGCTGGGATCTTTACGGGAAGCTACGGGGTAAACCTCTGAAAGAAATTTGGGGCACCACTCAGTTGCCCTGCCCGCTGACCGACTACACAATTGGTATCGACACGATAGAAAAAATGGTAGAAAAAATGCAGGCGAAGCCCTGGCCAATTTACAAGATCAAGCTTGGTACGGGGAACGATATCGCTATTGTTGAAGCCCTACGCAAACATACAAACGCCATCCTGCGGGTTGATGCTAATGCAGCCTGGACAGCCACAGAGGCGCTGCCGATCATCCAGGCGCTGCACAGTCTGGGCGTGGAACTAATAGAACAGCCCCTGGCGAAAGAAGACTGGGAAGGAATGAAACTTCTTTACCAAAAGTCGCCCCTGCCACTGATAGCGGACGAAAGTTGTGTAGGAGAGGCAGACGTTGAAAAATGCCTAAATCATTTTCACGGCATCAACATCAAGCTCACCAAGTGCAGCGGCATCACGCCTGCACTGCGCATGATTAAAAGAGCACGCGAACTTTCCCTGAAAGTAATGATAGGCAGTATGAACGAGTCTACGCTTGGATCAGCAGCTATTGCGCATCTCATGCCGCAGGCAGACTACATAGATGCAGATGGACCTTTATTATTAGAGGAAGACATTGCTACAGGGCTCCAATACGAATCCTCAGGCGCGGTAATAACGTCGGCAGAACCTGGCTTGGGCATTCGCTTCACGGATGTTTACCATCGGTAGCGGCGCAAGCCCATCTTCAAATGGTACTAAATTTGCTAGAGCACCCTAAAACGCCCCATGCGAAAACTTCTGACGACCTCCTTAATTGTTTTTTCTTTTACCGCTTTTAGTCAGCGTTTTCATTTGGGTGTTTTTGCAGGAACCAGTAATTACCAGGGCGATCTTACCGACAAACCCTATGGCCGGTACACGAAGCCCGCACTGGGCCTCAGTGCAAACTACGAGCTTTCCGACCGCGTCAGCCTCAGAAGCGGGCTTAGTTTTGCTTCCGTTGCAGGTAACGACCAGTATAACACAGTCAGCGCGAAGGCACGCAATCTGAACTTCTCTTCCCGAATTACCGAACTAAGTGTGCTCGCTGAACTAAACATATTCAATCTTAACAATATCCGTTGGACGTCATACGCCTTTGGTGGATTTGCGGTATACCACTTCAATCCCTATACTTTCGATAACGCGGGGATAAAAACATTTTTAAAACCATTGAGCACAGAAGGTCAGGATGTGCCCGGGTATACCACCAAACCGTATGCACTGACACAATTAGCACTGCCTTTCGGAGGCGGGGTCAAATTTGCTGTTTCTGATAATGTGCGCATTGGCCTGGAACTCGGAATGCGCAAACTGTTCACCGATCACCTGGATGACGTGAGCACCGTGTATGCCGATGCATCGGAGTTATTGGCAGCACGCGGTCCTAAGGCTGTGGAATTGGCTTACCGGGGCGACGAGGTTATCAATGGAAGCAGTGCTTACCCGGCAAAGGGAGCCCAGCGAGGTGGGGCTACTGAAAAAGACTGGTACTATTTCACAGGTCTTCATTTCACCTTCCGCTTGGGTGCCAACGGCAACGGAGGACGCAACAGCAAGTACGGCTGTCCAACCCAATTTTAAACTTTTTGCTGGTCTGCCGGTTACTACTTTTG
>JBGTIL010000622.1:0-4851 GCA_041745695.1 Chitinophagaceae bacterium
TGCCTGATGGCCTCGGCTGGGACAAGCTTCCAGAAATGTACCATAAACATCCCAAGATTCATTTTCACCTGATTAGTGCTTTCCGCCCCACTATGCCCTCAGACCTGGACGGATCCAAGCTCACCATTTGGGAAAAACCCATCAGCTTAAAAGCACTTGACAATTTTTTCTAGACTCGCCGGCTTGCGGAACCCATTCCTGCAGGTCTCCATAAACACTCTCCTCCTGAGAAGTATACCGCAATCCAGGCAAGCGCCAATTGCTGATGCCTAAACTCGGTTAACGAAAAATCTTGCTCAAGCTATTTTCTATTCTCCCCAGATCTCATCCTCTCCTTTAAGCCATTTATTCACCAGGTCTACCGTAACCGATTTTGGTCTTTCCAGCGGAAATCCCAGCGCCCTGTCCCAGCAAAGTGAGGCAAGTACACCGAGCGAACGGCTTACTCCGAAAAGCACCGTATAAAATTCATATTCCACCATGTCGTAATGCACCAGGAGCGCACCACTATGAGCGTCTACATTGGGCCATGGATTCTTGATCTTTCCTAGTGATTGTAATAATGGAGGTACCGCTTCGTAGATGTTCCAAACGGTTTGCACAAGAGGGTCATCGGCCATGTGCTTCTTGCCAAATTCCATCTGGGCGGTGAAGCGGGGGTCAGTCTTTCGCAGTACTGCATGACCGTAGCCTGGAACCACCTTCCCTGCTTCCAGGGTACGCTGTACATAATCCAGTATTTGCTCTTTGCTGGGCACTTCTGTCTTTAATTCCTCTCTCATTTCGAAGATCCACTTGATCACTTCCTGGTTAGCCAAACCGTGCAGGGGACCGGCCAAACCGTTCAAACCAGCCGCAAGACTCTGGTAAGGATCACTGAGAGCAGAACCCACCAGGTGGGTAGTATGAGCTGACACGTTGCCGCCTTCATGATCGGCGTGAATAGTCATATATAATCGCATAAGCTCTTTAAAACCTTCATCCTCATACCCCAGCATGTGGGCGAAATTTCCGGCCCAATCCAGCAATCCATTGGGCTGGATGTGGTTGCCGTTCTTGTATTTCCGCCGGTAGATATAAGCCGCAACCCTCGGGAGACGGGCAATCAGATCCATGGTATCATCGAACACCGCATCCCAGTAGTCTTTTTTATTCATGCCCGCCGCATAGCGTTTGGCGAACTGGCTTTCTGTCTGCAGCGCCATCACTGCTACCACAAATTGCGTCATCGGGTGGGTAGAAATTGGAAGTGCCTCGATGGTAGCAAACACATGATTGGGCACGTGGCTCCTGCGTTGCCACACAGCGGTGAGGTGTTGTACATCTTCATCGGTAGGCATTTCGCCTACGAGCATGAGGTAGAACAATCCTTCAGGCAGCGGCTCACTGCCACCCTCGGCTTTAGGTAATTTTTCCTGCAATTCCGGAATAGAATAACCGCGGAAGCGGATACCCTCCTGGGCATCAAGAAGCGACGTTTCTGTTACCAGCCCGGTCATACCCCGCATGCCCTGAAACACCTGCGATAATTGAACCTCTCCAATTACCCTGGTGCCGTGTTCCTTGATCAAATCTTTTATCTAGATCGACAATGCATCTGCCTTAGTCTTAAACCGATCTTTAATAATGCCCATTTCCTGTAATCGTTAAATGAATGAAGTTATTTGACCGCCATAAAGTTATAGAATGACAGGATAGCAAAGAGCGATCGGAAAAGAAGATTTAAAAAGAAACACCCGCTTAGATGCAATGCTTCAGCCTTGCAAGCGGAGCGTTTGTTACACCTCGATTGCTTATTTAGGCGCTCTTCGATAAACGTAGATACCGATAAAAAGAAACACGATGTTCGGGATCCATGCAGCAATAAGGGGATGGAGGTTGCCCTTGGTGGAAAACACAGTAGAAAACCGGTCGAATATAATGAAGCTAACGGCAATGCATATCCCAAGTGCAAGGTGAGCGCCCGTGCCGCCCCGTGTTTTCCGGCTGGAAACAATCGCACCTATCAGTGTAAGCAGCAATACAGAAAAGGCAATGGAGGTTCTTCGGTACCGCTCTACCTGCAAGGTGTTAAGACCTTCATTCCCGAGCAGGGCCTCCAGCTCGATCAGTTTTACCAGATCCGGCGTGTTCAGTTTCTCTTTGAGGTAAACATCCCGTCGCAAATCCCTTGGTAAAAAACTTAAACGGATCGGAAGTTCTGGTGTGATGGCCACAGTTTCCCTTGCGCTGTCGATCTTACGTTCTACGGCATTTATTAGTATCCACCCTTTTTTTGCCGTGTCCCATTTGATGGTTTCTGCGCGAAGGTTGTAAACAAGTTTTTCGTTCTTCAGGCGGTTCATGAAAAATCCGCTGCCGATTTTTGTAGCCGTATCAAAATACTTTATACCTACGTAGCTGTTTGAATCGGTGCGCTTGTAGTGCGTGGTTGTGTTGTTTTCTCCATCCGCCGACACGCCGCCATCTATATACAGCACCTGAAAGCTATTGCGTATTTCATTGGCTTTCGGAAGTGCGTAACGGGCAGCAAACCATAACACGACGGCAAAGAAAACGCCGCCCCAAACATAGGTACGCAGCCAGCGATTATACGTTGTACCCGTAGCCAGGAGGGCGATTATTTCTGAACGGGCCGCCATTTTTGAGGTAAAGAAAATGACCGCGATAAATACAAACAATGGATAAAGCAACCCCCAGATGTGGGGTATGAAACCAACATAATACTTGGTAATGATCTGCCAGGTGCTGAGTCCTGTTTTTACAAAGTCATCTGTTTTCTCGCTGCTGTCTACTGCAACGGCAATGATGGTAAACAACAACATGCAAAAAACAAATGTGACCAGAAACTGTCGTAAAATGTACCAGTCAATCTTTTTAAGCATGCCGGGGCGAAGTAACGAATATCAGTTTAAAGAAAATGATAAGGATTGCCAATGGCTGCCACTTCATGTTCGATCGGTCACTGCCGAAGGAAGCCTGCTTCACCTCAGATCAACGTGCGCCAGGGCTGCCATCATCTCGCCCGGCTACAGTTGTATATAGCATGCGACAGACGCATCAGCTCTGATGACTGCAGTTGCTATCTTTGCTCCCTTTAGAAACTGAATACAATGACCATTTCGTACAACTGGCTAAGCAGCTATCTCCCGGTAACAGTACCACCTGAAAGGCTTTCTCATATTCTGACTTCTATTGGACTGGAGGTAGAAAGCATGGAATCGTACGAGGCTATCAAGGGTGGGTTGAACGGGCTTATTATTGGACAGGTGCTGTCAACCAGCCTTCATCCTAATGCAGACAAATTAACCCTTACACAGGTTACACTAGGCGGCACCGAAACCTTACAAATAGTATGTGGCGCACCGAACGTGGCTTCAGGACAAAAAGTGATTATAGCTCCCGTTGGCAGCACCATACACCCAAAGACAGGCGAAGCCATGACGATGAAAAAAGCCAAGATCCGCGGGCTGGAGAGTCATGGGATGATTTGCGCGGAGGACGAAATTGGTCTCGGCGAATCGCATGCGGGCATTTTGGTACTACCTGATGAAGCGCCACTCGGAGCTGCTGCATCCGACTACTTTCAACCATACAACGACATCATATATGAGATCGGTCTGACTCCTAACCGATCTGATGCCATGAGCCACTGGGGCGTAGCCCGGGACGTCTGCGCCTACCTGTCGCACCACGAGGGCAGTTTGCTGAAACCCGCCCTCCCGGAGGTTGAGTTGCCGGCTCCAGGTGTTGCTTTGCCCCTGGAGATCGTCATTGAAAACAGTGATGCCTGCCCGCGTTATTCCGGCGTTTGCATCGCTGGGGTGAAGGTGGCACCATCGCCCCGGTGGTTGCAGGACCGGTTGCAAAGTGTAGGCGTTCGTCCTATCAATAACATTGTAGATATCACCAATTTCATCCTGCACGAAACCGGCCAGCCCCTGCACGCATTTGATTATGACGCCATTGATGGAGCCCGCGTGATCGTAAAAAATGCCGTTTCCGGTTCACCGTTTAAAAGCCTCGACAGCAAAGTCCGCACACTGAACAGCGAGGACCTCATGATATGTAATGCCGGCAGTGCCATGTGCATAGCGGGTGTGTTTGGGGGGTTTGATAGTGGCGTATCGGAAAACACCACCAACATCTTCCTTGAAAGTGCGTGTTTCGATCCGGGTAGCATAAGAAAAACTTCATTCCGACATGGTTTAAGAACAGACGCAGCTACCCGTTTTGAAAAAGGGATCGACATCTCTTCCACTGTTACCGTATTGCAGCGCGCTGCGGTGCTTATTTTACAGGAGGCTGGCGGACAGATCGCCTCAAATGTGATGGACGTGTTTCCTCATCCGGCACCAAAGATCAAAGTGGAGCTGCAGTACAGCTATCTTAGAAAACTGAGTGGAAAAACATACCCGGTGAAAGCAGTGCAGGCGATCTTAGAAACCCTCGGTTTTGTTGCGCTTGAAGTATCTCCTTCAGGAATGCTGCTCGAAGTACCTTACCATAAAACAGATGTCAGTTATAGTGCCGACATTGTTGAAGAAATTTTACGGATCGACGGCCTTGATTCGATCGAGATTCCCGGAGCCATTACCATGACGCCTTCCATAGACAAAGGTCACCGCCCCGAAGCACTCAAGGAGAAAATCGCTACAGCCCTGGTTGGACTAGGATTTACAGAGATCCTTACTAATTCCATCACCAATTCCAGGTACTTCACCGAAACGCAGGCAGCTAAGAGCATCAGGCTGATGAACAACCTGAGCCTCGAACTCGATGTGTTGCGCCCGGCCATGCTACCTACGGCGCTGGAAGTAATTGCTTTCAATAACAACCGGAAAAATAATA
>JBGTIL010000623.1:0-1837 GCA_041745695.1 Chitinophagaceae bacterium
AACTGTTGTCTGTAACAGAAACACCTTGCATCTCGCTTTACATGCCCACGCATCGAAGTCACCCTGAAAATATTCAGGATACGATTCGATACAAAAATCTTGTCAAGCAAGTGAAGGAATCTTTAACAGAGAACTATCCCGGTGCCGATATTCAAACGCTGCTGGAACCTTTTGAAACGCTCGCGAATGATCATGACTTCTGGAATCATACCAGTGATGGACTTGGTATAATGCGTTCTGCTGAACGTTTCGAAGTAATTCGCTTACAACTTTCGGTAGAGGAACTGGTGATGGTAGCCGATACCTTTTATACCAAACCACTGCGGCATATTTTGCAATCGGAGGATCGCTATCAGGTGCTGGCGTTAACCGGGGATGACGTACATCTTTTTGAAGGTAATCGCCATTCACTTTTTGAAATCGAACTTCCCGCTGACTTTCCAAAAACAATCACCGAAGCATTGGGCGAAGAATTAACGGAGAAACATTCTACCGTGGCGTCCTATGGCGGAGTCGGTGGCGATAGTACAAACATGCATCACGGGCAAGGTGGAAAAATGGATGTAGTGGATAGTGATGCTCAGCGATTCTTTCGCTCTGTTGCTGGAGCGGTTCATGACCGCTATTCTAAGCCTGTTGGCTTGCCGCTACTATTGGCTGCTTTGCCCGAGCACCATAATCTTTTTAATCAGGTAAATAAAAATCCGTTCCTGTTACCTAAAGGAATAGAGATCAACCCTCAAGGCATTTCCATAGAAAGACTGGCCGAACTATCCTGGAAAATAATGCAACCTATTTATTTAAAAAAACTCAACACAATGGTAGAAAAATTCAATCAGGCGAAGTCTCATGGGTTAGGCAGCGACGCGATGGATGAGGTGATCGAAGCAGCAGAAGCCGGCAGAGTAGATACGCTCTTTATAGAAGCCCATCGCGTTATTGCCAAGCGATTAAGAAATAAAGTTACTGGAACATTTGAGCCCACTGATGTAACCCAACCCGTGTTAGATGATGAGCTCGATGGTGTAGGTGAGCTCGTGAGTAAAATGGGTGGCACGGTGGTCGTCATACCCAAAGCGCAAATGCCTGTAGACACAGGTCTTGCTGCCATATTTAGTTATTGAATTATTACTAATCACCGATAAAACATAAGATATGACCATTCAATTTAATACTGATAAAAACATAAGCGGAACTGAAACATTTACGGCTCCCTATGTGGACCAGATAGAATCGGAACTCAGCAGGTTCAGTGATCACATTACACGCATTGAGGTTCATCTTTCGGATGAAGATGGAAACAAGGACGGTCTAAATTCGAAACGATGCTTAATGGAAGCTCGGCTAGAAGGCAGACAACCCATTGCCGTGTCAAGCCAGGCAGATACGCATGACCAGGCAATTGGTGCTGCACTGGATAAGTTAACGGCATCCTTAAATACGATCTTGGGCAAGTTGAGCAATCGCCATAGCCATTGAATCGCGAAAGATGCTTAACAATCACTAAATAGAAAATACTTTGAGCTAAAAAGTTATATCATGATAAATTTCAAAAGCCTTTCTCCACGTGAGCAGGAATCTCTCCTTAAATTTCCAGCCTACATTTCATTATTGGCCGCCAATACAGATGGAAAGTTTGATCACACAGAAGAATTGTCTGCTGTTGACTTTAATCATGTAAAAACCTATTCGTGCGATCCGTCCCTTATTGAATTCTTTCGGGATGTTGATAAGAATTTCAAAAGTACCATTGACCAACTTAACAAGGCCTTGCCCTTAGGAAAGGTGAATCGTGATGTGGAGATAAAAAGGAAATTAGTGGAATTGGAGGTAATCA
>JBGTIL010000624.1:0-1545 GCA_041745695.1 Chitinophagaceae bacterium
ATAATCATCTTAATCAGCGTTACTCAGTGGTTCAGACTAATTTGACCGGCTTTCAAATCCTTCATAATTACTTTCAATCCAGGGGATACGAACCATTTCCTTTTCAAACAGAAACTTGGAAAGAGGTTTTAAATGGGAAAAGCGGACTCTTAAATGCACCAACTGGTAGCGGAAAAACATATGCGCTCTGGTTACCGATCCTGGTAAAGTATATCAACACTCATCACGAGTACAAAACCAAAACACCAAAAGGATTACAGATCATCTGGATAACACCATTACGTGCATTAGCAAAAGATTTACAACGCAATATGCAGGCTGCATGTGATGGCCTGGAAATTCCATGGCAGGTAGGGATCCGCACGGGTGATATCAGCAGCAAGGACCGGACGCTGCAGAAAAAAGAAATGCCGCAGTCGCTGATCATTACACCTGAGAGTATACATTTGTTATTTGCACAAAAAAACAGCACCGATATTTTTAAATCCGTGCATACCATTGTCGTAGACGAATGGCATGAACTCATTGGCAGCAAACGTGGTGTACAAACAGAACTTGCACTTGCGCGGCTACGCAGATTAAATCCCCATCTTCAGACGTGGGGCATCTCTGCGACCATCGGTAATCTTGAACAGGCAAAAGATCTACTACTTGGAATATATACGAGCCAGGAGAACTCAGTAATAATCAGGGCTGCGTCAAAAAAGAAGTTATTAGTAGAAACTATCTTGCCCGACAAGATTGAATCACTTCCATGGGCAGGCTACCTCGGCGTTCGTCTATTGGATAAAGTCGTAGAGATCATCCGTAAAAGCCGGACTACTTTAATTTTCACAAACACCCGATCGCAAACAGAAATTTGGTATCAGGCCATTATTGAAAAGTATCCTGAATTTGCCGGCATCTCAGCTTTACATCATGGTTCGCTTGACAGGGAATTAAGATCGTGGGTGGAGGAAGCCTTGCATGACGAACGATTGAAGTTTGTGGTCTGCACATCAAGTCTTGACCTGGGTGTCGACTTTGAACCTGTCGAAACTGTCATCCAGATTGGCAGTCCAAAAAGTATTTCGCGTTTTGTGCAGCGCGCAGGTCGTAGTGGTCATCAACCGGGTTCTACCAGCAAAATATATTTCACACCCACTAATTCCTTAGAACTCATTGAAGCTGTATCCCTGCGTGAAGGTGTAGAAAAAAATATTCTGGAAGAACGAAATCCACACGTCCTCTCATTTGATGTGCTGGCACAATGGATGGTGACACTTGCCATCGGTGAAGGTTTTAAAGAACACGAGCTCTACGATGAAATTCGAAACACGTATTGTTATCATCTCATCGACCGCAAGGAATGGGAATGGCTGTTAGGCTTCATTACCACCGGCAGTCCTTCGTTGGAGGCGTATGATGAATACCGAAAAGTAGAAATGGAAGGTGAGGTATTTGTTGTTCGCGATCGACGTGTAGCAATGCGCCATAGGTTAAGTATGGGTACGATTGTATCAGATGCTTCTTTACGTGTAAAATTTCAGGCAGGAAAATATTTAG
>JBGTIL010000625.1:0-4828 GCA_041745695.1 Chitinophagaceae bacterium
CTATAATACTCCCTAGAATTCAGGCCACTGGGTTAGTTTATAATTTTCATAATTTAACTATCTCAAATGAAGAAGCAAACACGCAGAAAATTCACGCCTGCTTTCAAAGCCAAAGTAGCTCTAGAAGCTGTTAAGAACCAGCATACCCTTGCTGAACTCGCCACCAAGTATGAGGTTAGTTCTGTTATTATCTCCCGTTGGAAGTCGGAGTTCCTCGAAAACATGAGTGCTGCTTTTGAAAAATCTGGGAACGAAGTAAGTGACGCAATTGACACCCAGGAACTGTATGCCCAGATCGGGCAACTGCGGGTAGAAAATGAGTTTTTAAAAAAAAGTTGCAGGAAACTGGGGATATAGGAACTCGCCTTTCGCTCGTCCAGCCAAAACTGAAAGCACTATCGCTGCGTCGTCAGTGCCAGCTGCTTTCTATTCATCGTAGCCGACTTTATTACAACGCCTGCGTAGAGAAACCAGAGAATATAAAAATGTTGCAGATACTGGATAAGCATTTGGCTGATCATCCGACTGAAGGCGTCAAATCTATGGTTGATTTACTAAGAGCCCTGGGGTTTCCTGTTGGTCCAAAGCGGGTTCGCCGTTTGTTCCGGCTAATGGGACATGAAACGATCTACCGCAGAAAGAACCTGACGAAACTGGGGCTGAGGAAGTATATCAAGCCTTACTTGCTCAGAGGCCTTAAGATCACAAGGTCCAACCAAGTTTGGTGTACCGATATCACCTACATACCGATGCGAAAAGGTTTTATGTATTTAACGGCGATCATGGATGTGTACAGCAGGAAGATCGTGAGCTGGGGCATTAGTAACTCCTTAGCCGCTCAGTGGTGTAAGAATGTACTGGAAGAGGCGATCGGGACGCATGGGAAGCCGGAGATCATAAACTCGGATCAGGGCACTCAGTATACCTGCGCTCTGTGGACGGAGTGTGTGGAAGGAAACAAAATCCAAATATCTATGGATGGTAAGGGACGGGCGACCGATAACATCTGGATAGAGAGGTTCTGGAGATCGATCAAGTACGATCACATTTACCTGAACCCGGCGGATGATGGTTTGGAACTCTATGGAGGAGTTCAAAACCACATCGCCTACTATAATGACAAGATCCACCAGACAATCAGGGAAACACCAAACAGCCGATACAGAAAAGGCATCATCAATGCAGCAGAAATGAAAACTGAAAACGCAAACGATCTTATCTTAACATCCTGACTCGATGGCCCTGAAACTAGGGAGTATTATAACCTGCGGTTTACGGAAACGAAAAGCGTAAGCGAAAAGCGGGAAGAAGATTCGCTGAAAACCCACCCTGATTGCAGCCTCAGAATTGAGCAATTGTCTGGGAAAGTAAAAAGCTATTATAAGGAAGGAAGCAAAAAGTTTTTAGTGGACACCACTACTTTTTACGATCTGAAAGTTCAGTTTGATTATGCCGTGATTGATCATTGTTTTCAGACTAAAAACTTGTCGCGGGCGCTGTACCTGTCACTGCAGATGCTTCGCCAATATCCCGACGACAGCTATTTGAATATTAAGGTAGGAGAATGTTTGAATGAGATTTACCTAAGTCAGAAAAACCACCAGCTTTCGAAGGTGGTCGATCTGCCGGATCCCGACCACGATCCGAAGTACAATACTGTTCTCATCTTTCTGCAAAATCTTCGGCTCCAGGAAGTGGCGGCACTGAGCTATCACTTCCTCAAACAAAAAGAGCCTGCATTGCTGCACGACCCTTCTTTTAAGCAAGCATTTAATAAAAGCAAACAAAATTTCAACATACAATAACAATCATTTAAAAACGTATGAATACCCAGTTTAAAAGCGTCTGTCTTTCTTTGCTTGCCAGCTTCTTTTGCTGCAGCCTTTTTGCGCAGAGCAGCAAATTAAGTATCGACAATGTACAGAACGTTACCCTCCGCAATTCTGGTCCTATTGTAGAGAACGAAGAAGTGAAAGGATATTACTTTTTCTACCAGTCTGACAAAGTAGACAAAAAAACAAATGAGTATACATTGCAAATCCTGGATGCCAACCTCAACAAATTAAAGGATATCAAATTCCAGGATTCGAAAAAGATTGCACTGCTGGAATCCTCTTATAACGGTCGCTCACTGGTTTTCATGTTTTATGATGATGATCAGAACATGATCGACTACCGGCTTTACGACCTCGAAGGAAAAAAGTCGTTCAGCTATACAAAAACCCTCGACAAACGTTCGGAGCAGTACTTCAAATCAGCCCCACGACTGGGCGATGATGAAGGCTCAGGCAATGCGAACATATATGATATTGCAGGTAAAGGATTTCTGTCGATCGTTCCGGTTAAAGAGGGCAAGAGTTTCACCTTTGAAGTAGGTTTTTACTCTTCGGAAAGACGCAGAACCTGGACCTACAATCCACTAGAGGATGGAAAATTTGCCCAGGCGCAGTACCTAGGCTCTAATGATTCGATTGCTTTCATAGAAGTGTTGTCGAAAGTCAAACATACATCAAGGGAAATGGAATCTACTTTGGTGGGGATCAATCTTTTTAATGGACGGAAAGCATTTGAAACGAGAACACAGGACAAGGGCTTGCAACTGTACCCGATGAACATTTCGCCTATAGTAGGTAGCAGCAACTACATTGTTATGGGTCCTTATTTTGAAAGTGAAGACCGTGTGCTCCAGGATAAAAGTGATGGGCTCGGTATCTGGACCATGGACAACAAGGGCAAAGTACTGGGTAGCAAATATGTTTCCTGGGAAAAAGACGTGAGCAAATTTTTAAAGACTGATTTTAAAGGCAAACTTGCCGACATAGGTTTTGTTTATTTCCACACTCTTTTTCAGACAGACGACGGTAAAATATTTGCCATTGGAGAAGGGTACAAAAAAACAGCCAGCGCTCTCGGCATTGCCACAACCGTACTCAGTGTGATGGCGGGCGGAAGAGGCGCAGGATTGAATGTAGCCAAGATGACCGTTACAGACATGGTTGTACTGCAATTGAATAGCAATTACACACTGGAAAATGCAACCATACACGAAAAGAGAAATAACAATGTTGAACTGCCTTCCGGTTACTCCTTTGTAAATCCTCATACCCTTGCCCTGCTTTTAAAGGTTAGTGGTTCATTCGATTATAGCTTTACCCAGATGGGTAAAAACAAGGGTTCATTCATTAGTGGTTACACAGATTTTGAAAAGGGGAAAGACTATAAGGGAATGGCTTTTCATTCCATTTCCTATTACGATGGGAAAATGACTAAAGACAAGATTAACCTGAGCACAAAGGCCAGCCGTATGACCGTTTTACCTGCCAAACCAGGCTCCGTTCTTTTGATGGAATACTTTAAAAGAGAGAAACGTATAGACCTGCGAATGGAAAAACTAAACTAGTAATGACAGGGACAATGCCATGCAGAATGGCAGTATGACAAAAGAGTGAAAATATCATATGTAAAAAGAGCATCCGATGGGTGCTCTTTTTACATCTACCTATGACCTATGCCTTAATGAAAAGCAAGCCAGGTTCACCTAAACCGTCCAGCTCAGTGTGTAATCTGTATTTTCGATAGCCAGTGCCTGCTCGGTAAGCATGAGTGGATGAAATGTGTCTATCATCACAGCAAGTTCTTTTGTTTCTTTGGCACCAATACTTTTCTCAACCGTACCCGGGTGCGGACCATGCGGAATGCCCGCAGGATGCAATGTCAACATTCCCCGGGTCACATGTTTACGGCTCATAAAGTCACCATCTACATAGTAAAGTAATTCGTCAGAATCAATATTGCTGTGATTGTAAGGTGCGGGTATTGCCAGGGGATGATAATCATACAGGCGTGGCACAAACGAACACACTACAAAGTTATTACCCTCGAAGGTCTGGTGCACCGGTGGAGGCTGATGCACCCTTCCTGTGATGGGTTCAAAATCATGGATAGAAAAGGCGTAGGGGTAACAGCAGCCGTCCCACCCCACCACATCAAAAGGATGGGTGGCATAATGCAGATCATATAACATCCCTTTTTTCTTAGCGCGGATAACAAAGTCGCCCTTTACATCATGGGTTTGCAGATTACCGGGCGTACGAAGATCACGTTCGCAAAAAGGTGCGCTTTCCAGTAATTGTCCATGTTTGCCAAGGTAGCGCTTCGGAAACCTTATAGGGCTGAATGATTCAATAATAAGAAGCCGGTTGTTTTCGGAAGCAAAATGCAATTGGTAGATCGTTCCACGGGGTATTGAAAGATAATCGCCATAGCCGAAGCCGAGTTCGCCATACATGGAGTGCAGTGTGCCCGAACCTTCATGGATGAATAGCAATTCATCGGCGTCGGTATTCTTAAAAAAGTAGCTTTCCATGCTTCGCTGGGGGGCAGCCAGTACAATGTGCAGGTCGTTATTAACCAGGATCGGTACGCGGCTCTCCAGGTAATCGGGCGCCGGCGCAATATTGAAGCCCTCAAAGCTCCGGTGTGAAAGCATTTTCTCCTCAGCTATCCGTGGTGCCGCATTGACAGGCTTCTGCGTGCGGACAATTTGGGTGGGTGGGTGCAAATGATACAAAAGGGAATAATCATTTGAGAATCCCTCGGTGGAAAACAGTTGCTCTGAATAAAGCGTTCCATCGGGCTTGCAAAATTGCGTATGGCGTTTTGGAGGAATTTTACCGGCTGACTTATAATAGGCCATGAGAGGGGTTTAGATGCTATTAAAGTTAGACCATTGCGCAAGTTTACCCAAACGCTGTGCGCTTATGGTGCTACTCAGCGCAGAATGAAACCATCCGCGATGCAGCAATTGCTTCAGCTACCAGAGAAGTAT
>JBGTIL010000626.1:0-7956 GCA_041745695.1 Chitinophagaceae bacterium
CTGGACGATATCAATCGCTTTCGACTTCTCCGGACTGGCCCGCTCAAAGTCTTCAGCATCAACAATTACGTACTTGCCTTTTGCATATTGAAAGCCTTTCACAATTTCTTTCCAGGGAACCTCTTTGTCCGTTTTAGTATCTATACGTGCATAGCGTATAGGAGCCATGTCTTTTTTCGAAAGCATATCAAAATCAATCTCTTCTGACTGAACTGCGCTGATAAGCTTCACAGGAATATTTACCAGCCCAAAAGAAATAGCCCCCGACCAAATAGGACGTACCATACAATATTTTTAAGAAGTGGACAAGTAGGTATTGCTGACACTCCCGGCCGGATGCCGTAACCAGCCCGAGAATACTGTTAGTGCATTTTGCCACAAAGTAGAAGGAACGCGGGTATGTGTCTCAAAATATTCTGCCTTCACAACCTTCACTTTTACCAACACGAAGGAAACTGACTGAGACGCGTTCAAATCCTGATGTAATTTAAAAAAAGTAGAAAGCGCTTCCGGGTCCACTACGATCTTTCCTGTACCTGTTACCTGTACAAAAAAATCCATTCCTTTTTTGAAAAAATCCATGCGCACCGGAAACTCATCCTCAAACTGCCGTACCTCCTGCTTTGGTTTTTTAATAAAAAACCAGAGGTATCCAAAATCGTCAACCTTCACTGCTGTTACAAGGGAGGTTGGTAGCTTTAGAACGGCATCACTCTGATTATAAAATATAGCACTCCCAATACTGCGAATTTTTTCCTGGAGAAATTGTAATTGCTGTTGTGTAGAAAGACCCATATTACGGTTTTAATTGGCAGGAAAAGTGATTTGTATATAACCCAAATTGAGTACCATAAAAAAACAGTCAGGCTTTATAAGTGTTCGTAAATCTCTGGGAAAAATCCTCTACAACCTTGTTGCAAAGCTGTCGGTACAGATGGCATTATTTTTTAACCTGTAGGAAATTAAATCACCCAGTAAAAATAATTTTATGGCAAAGAACACGAGAACGCCGGTTGATATGTTGTCGAAAAACCCGGCATTAAAAACCAATGGAGGATCTTCAAAAAAATCCAGTGCGATCACCTCAACTGTGGATGAGGCCGGGCTATTAAAAAACCTTTTCATTGATGAGTTGAAGGACATCTATTGGGCAGAAAAACACCTGACTAAAGCGCTTCCAAAAATGCGAAAAGCAGCAACCTCCAAAGAACTGGCGAATGCTTTTGAAACGCATCTGACACAAACCAATGAGCAGCTTGCACGACTGGAACAGGTGTTTGAGCTGATCGGTGAAAAAGCCAAAGCCATTAAGTGTGAGGGCATGGAAGGACTGGTGATGGAGGGTCAAAAGGTTATGGACGACACGCCCCAGGGAACGGCTGTGCGCGACGCAGGATTAATTATTTCGGGTCAGAAAATTGAACATTATGAGATCGCGGCTTATGGCAGCCTGGTGCAGCTTGCGAAGACCTTAAACCTCAACGATGCTGCCAACCTGCTGCAGGTAACGCTTGAAGAAGAAAAAGAAGCCGACAATATCTTAACGCAACTGGCTACATCAAGCATTAATATCACTGCTGCCCAGGAGTAGAGCAGAACAAGCATCGGTGGCAGTCGCCGCAAATTGTTACATCGTTTTTATTATAAGTCAGATCTTTTGGTCTGACTTTTTCATTTTAAAAACCTTTTGTAAGAACCTGGTAAATTTATGAATGCATCACAGCTATCGCACAAAGACTATTTAAAAATTGACAAAGACTATACAAAAGCTGCAAAGGTTGCGGATCTTCTTTACGTTAATGATAAGCGTCCGGGTATTAGTCGTGTAAAGAAAGGCAAGGCTTTTTCTTATATCTTAAACAATAAGCCTTTGAAGGATGAAGCCCTGCTGACACGTATCCGAAAGTTGGCTATCCCACCTGCCTGGACGAATGTCTGGATCTGCAAGGAAGATAACGGTCATATACAGTCGACCGGATTTGATTTACGAAGCCGCAAGCAGTACCGCTACCACGAAGGGTGGCAGATTCTGCGGAACGAGACCAAGTTCCACCGCTTGTATGAGTTTGGAAAATTGCTTCCGGCACTGAGATTAAAGCTAGAAGAAGATTTTTCGCGTAAGGATCTCTGTGAGGAAAAAGTACTGGCAACAATCGTGAGTTTGATGGAGCGTACATATATCAGGATAGGCAATAATGATTATGAGAAATTATATGGGTCTTATGGGCTGACCACAATGAAAGACAAGCACGTTACTGTAAGTGGCGACAAGCTGGTTTTTTCCTTTAAGGGTAAAAAAGGCATCTTTCACGATATCAGCCTGAAGAACAGCCGGCTTGCCAAAGCAGTAAAAGCATGCAGAGAAATTCCAGGTAAAGAACTCTTTCAGTACTACGACGCGGCGGGTAATCGTAAAACAGTTGACTCGGGTATGGTCAACGCCTACATCAAAGATGCCACCGGGGGAGAGTACACTGCGAAAGATTTCCGCACCTGGGCAGGTACGCTCAATATCCTGGAAGCTTTTAAAATCATTGGAAAGCCGGAAGATGAAACTGAGCGCAAAAAAAATGTACTTTCTGCTATAGACCAGGTAAGCAAGCAATTGGGAAATACACGCACCGTGTGTAAGAAATATTACGTTCACCCGGGCGTTATCCGACTGTACGAAGAAGATACGCTGCACGAATACTTAGCTGAGCTGGACAAGATTGAGAAGCCAGATAATTTAACCGGCTATGCTACCGGTGAAAAAATCCTGATGAAAATTTTAAAGGACCTGGTTTGAATTGGCTTGTATACAAGAAGCTTACTGGCTGTTTTCGTTACAGCTTTCGCGACATATTTACAAATGTGTTCTGAACAGGGCACTGTTGAGGTACGATTTTTTCAATACGGTATCAATAAATAAATTAATCATGGAAAGCAACGAAAATGTAATTGACAATCTGAACGACTTGATCCAGATCAACAACGATCGTATCGTTGGATACGAAAAAGCAATCGACGAACTAAAAAGTGAAGATTCTGATTTAAGTACGCTGTTCCAGCGCTACATAGCAGAAAGTAAGCAATACGCCCAGGAACTGCAGCACGAGGTTACGCGACTCGGTGGCAATCCTTCTACCGGCACCACTAACGTTGGTAAAGTTTACCGTGTGTGGATGGATTTAAAGGCTGTAGTAACAGGACACGACCGCAAAACAGTTCTCGAAAACTGCGAGTTTGGCGAAGATGCTGCGCAAAAAGCCTATGATATGGCGCTTAACAGCGACGACACCCAACTTGAGGCGCCCCTGCGTCAACTCGTTGTTCGGCAGAAGGCTCAGTTGCGGGTAGGACACGATGAGGTTAAAAGGTTAAGAGACCTTGAAAAAGCAACTCATTAAATAAAAGGTAGTGCGGATTTTAGGATTTAAGAGCTTTTATTGTATTTTGACGGCTGTACTGGTAAGCTGTACAAATGAGAATGACTCTCAAGGCTCCGGAAATAATGCTGGTGTGGACACTAATTTCAGTGACAGCCGGCGGAATTCGACCGGAACAGTGAATACCATTTCCGGCGACAGTACAGCCACTATTGATAGCGCAATGCATCGGGGCCGTCAGGGTCAATAAGAGTTCGCTTTCTTCCCGGGCAAAAGGCTGAATGACCTTTTGCCCTGGGGAAGAACCTACTCAGCCCACTCTGCAGCTAGTTTTAGCATCGCTTGGTTCTATCTGATATCTATGACCATTCCCCTAATCCTCAACGAGGACTCCAATTCTAATTTGAGCCTGAAGAGTACCATTCGAAAATTTTGAATGGCATCTTTCCTGTATTTTATCTCATCACGTTTGGAAGAGCGTACAAAAGTTTTCGGAATGAATCTATCAAGCTCACACGTACAGGCATGCATGGAAGCCTGGCTCAACTGCGAGAATCTGCTCATCTCTCTTATTCAGAATAGTTCTTCTTACTCACTGCGCACCACGCAAGTTCTGGACGAATGTGCCAACATTTGTTTGGGTACAATGCATGCTATTAAAGGCGGGCACAAGAATTTAACCGAGATAGCCCTCCTTTGCGTTGGTATCTGCGAAGAATGTGCTGAGATCTGTGAGCGCTACCAGGAATTAAAATTTCAGACCTGTGCAGCTATTTGCCGGCAGTGCTCAAGCACTTTTGCTTCTGTGAATTTCCCGGCTATATAAAGCAGACCGTAGTGACAACGGCAAATTCAGGATTGGCCTGAAGGTTGACCCTAGCCGCTCCTGCCAGGGCTGGAATGGCTGCGCATTTGTCAACTGCCGAACTTTAATCGATGGCACACCTTACACATAATTTAATTACAGCCCGACCTGCCTGTCATATATTGCTGCTAATTGTATGAAAATGTGGAGAGCAAAAAAAATTGCATCGCTTTTTAAACTCACAGGGCACGGATTTATAGACGATAATTGCTTTAAGCTTAGCGCTGCATTGAGCTATTATACCGTTTTTGCGATTGGTCCCCTGCTCATTATTATCATTTCCCTTGCAGGCATATTTTACGGAAGAGAAGCGGTGCAGGGAAAGCTTTATGGAGAAATTATTGTCTTGGTTGGAAGTGAAACTGCCAAACAAATTCAGGACATTATTGCCAATATTCAAAAATCTCAAACTACTACCACCGGAGCCATTGTGGGTACCATCATTTTAGTTGTGGGAGCTACTGGTGTTTTTACGGAAATGCAGGATTCGATCAATTACATCTGGTCTGTAAGAGCAAAACCAAAAAAAGGATGGCTAAAGTTGCTCATGGACAGGCTCCTATCCTTCTCACTTGTTGTGGGGATGGGTTTCGTATTGCTGGTATCCCTGATCATCAATGCGGTTTTGAATTTAATGGGCGATAAGCTTACCAAACTCATTTCCAAGGACACAGTGTCTTATTTTAATGCCCTCAACTATATCATCATTCTGATAGTAATTACAGGTTTGTTCGCAGTTATCTTCAAAGTGCTCCCCGATGCTATTATTTCATGGAAGGACGCGCTGATTGGAGCAGTGTTGACTGCCAGTTTGTTTATCCTGGGAAAATTGGGCATTGGGTTTTACCTGGAAAAAGCCAACCTGGATATCACCTATGGAGCGGCAGCTTCCATTATTGTAATCCTCGTCTGGGTTTATTACAGTTCGCTCATTCTCTTTTTTGGTGCAGAATTCACCAAGATGTACGCCATTCATGCAGGTTCAGGTATTCGTCCCAAAGACACTGCGGTGTTTATCATCAAAAAAGAAACCCGGGAGGTTCCCGAGTCTTACCTGAACATGTAAGCTTGGCTTGCTGCAATCCGCGCTCCACATGGAAGGCGCAGTGCCAATAAGATAGCGTGTTTAGTGGCCAACAATTTCGAGTCTCTTCTGTTCCAAGAGTAGAAAAGACGCATCATGAAGAATCTTAAAAAACCTTCTTTCCTTACATTCCTTGCCGGAGTTGCCCTATTGTTCACAGGACTGGCGCTTAAGACATCAGGTAGTGGTATTAGTCATATCTTAATCCTGGCAGGGCTGGCACTTATCGGCGTTTTCTGGGTGTGGAGTATCGTGTTAGTGCTTTCCGCGCCCGATCTTAAACCTTTTCAGAAGCGCTTTTGGATGATTGCAGTTATCGCTGTACCGGCTATGGGTGGGCTGGTATTTCACATCATGCACAATAAAGCAGGCAGGATCACCACTTGAGTTGTACTTAAAATGAGCATGAAAGAATCGGATCAAACCGCAGGGAAAGAAATAGTGAATTTGGTTCCCTGATTGACAACAGAAGACACATCTACCTGGGCTTTGTGCGACTGCAAAATATTGAGCGTTGCAGCCAGTCCTAACCCCATGCCATTTCTTTTTGAAGTGAAATAGGGTTCAAAGAGGCGGGAAATGTTTTTCTCCGGGATGCCACAGCCATTATCCCTAACCCTCACAACGTGCATGCCGCCAACAGTATCCTGCTCCACTACAAGCTCGCCATTACCATTGACCGGCATTGCTTCTACAGCATTGATAATAATGTTTAGAAATGCGATTTTTAATTTTTCCCGGTTGGCAAGAATGAAACAGGGATCAGGAGCGTAATGCACTTGCATGTTGATGCGCTGCAGGGTAATCCTGTCTATAGCATCTGCGAAGCTGTCGTCCAGGACCGACTGCACTGTACAGCGCTCAAAAATAAATTCGGACGGACGACTGGAATCCAGAAGTTCTGTGATAAGGTCGCCGATGCGCTTGCTGTTGCGCTGGATAATATCGAGGTACATCGGCGTGTCCTCTGTTTCGGGCTCACTAACCAGCTGTTCAACAGACATATTAATGTTGTTGAGTGGGTTGCGCACCTCGTGGGCCAGCGTGCGAACCAGGCGCCCGGTTGCACCCAGCTTTTCAACCATTAAATTGGCTTTTTCCGCACGGCGAATATTAGTGATGTCGTGCAGCAAGCCCTGATAATAAATATGCCCGGTAGTGTCGATTGGAGCTGTCAGGGAGAAAATACAAATACGCTTCTCCCCGCTTTTGATCAGTAATTCTATTTCGAGATCGGCTACATCTCCTTCTTCATAGAGCAGCTTTTCAAGAAGTTTCCTAACATCGGGCTCGGTGATCAGATCATACACATTTACAGTTTTCAACTCCGAATTGGTGTAGCCCAACAAGTCGGAAGTTGCAGCATTGCTGTCGATAAATAATAATGATCGGTTGGCGATGAAAACTGCATCTTTCGATAGTTCGAAAATGCTGCGGTACTTTCTTTCATTTGCCCGGAGCGCCTTCAGATAAGTTGTCCTTTCAAGTGAGTACCTGATGCACCTCTCCAGTTTATCGGCATTCAGATCTGTTTTAATCAGGTAGTCCGTTGCCCCGGTTTGCATAGCCTCAATGTCGATCTCCTTATTGCCCTTACCGGTCAGCAAAACGATTGGCTCTTCACAGCCCAGGCGTACCGCTTCCTTCAGGAAATCGAGCCCGGTTTTAGCGCCCAACCTGTAATCAACCAGGTAAAGGTCATAATTCCGCTTTTCTACAATTTCCACTGCATCTTTAAACCGAAAGCACCAGTCTATCGTTAACTGGTATTCTTCTATCTGCCGGAGGTATTCCGAAGTGATGAAAAAATCATCTTCGTCATCATCAATGATCAGTATTCGAAGTGAAAGTGGCTTCAAAGAGTTTGATTTTGAATTCTGGAATTACCAGCAGCAGTCCTGCTGTAAAAAGCGGGGACTACTGATTGTTGAATTCCTGGTACTGTTTCATTTTGTTGTATAGCGTCTTCCGGTCGATGTTCAGCAACTTAGCCGCCTTACTCTTATTGAAATTGACCTTTTTCAGCGCTTTTAATATCATTTCGTACTCGGCATCTATACTTGCCCCTTTGAGCGTAGTTTCAGAAACACCCGTTCTAACTGGCTCTGAAACTTCCTCCATGGTAGAAGGCAGCGGCTGATTGTTATAGGTTACAGCAGGCTCTGGCTGCTTTTCGAATTGAAGCTTATTGAAATGGGATATCTCAAAAGGAAGCGATGTTGACTCTACCTGCTCACCATCCGAAAGAAGGGTGGCCCGCTTAATCACATTTTTCAGTTCCCGCAGGTTTCCGTACCATACGTAACTACGAAAAATGCTTTCTACTTCAGCACTGAAGCGCTTGAGGTTCTTCTCAAGTTCTTCATTTGTTTGCTCCAGAAAATGGTTGGCAAAGAGCATGATATCGTCAGGGCGCTGGCGCAGCGGTGGCACCTCGATGCTGAACTCGTTAAAACGATGGTACAGGTCTTCGCGGAATTTACCCTTGCGGGCAGCGTCCCAAAGCTTTTCGTTAGATGCAATGATGATCCGAACATCCAGCTCTATATCTTTCACACCACCCACTCTCCTCATCTTACGCTCCTGCACCACGCGCAACAAGGACACTTGTATATCGTAAGAAAGGTTAGCCACTTCGT
>JBGTIL010000627.1:0-4816 GCA_041745695.1 Chitinophagaceae bacterium
CAAGAGCAACCCGATTAAATAAAACCTTACGCTTTTGAAAAAGTCTTGCCAATCTTGTTTGCTTAATTGCCTTACCCTGTGTTTCTTTAATTGCGAATAGGCCAGGAAAATGAAGTACACCGTTAATAATATTAATAATAATTGGGTAAGCATCTTTGTGAAAATCCAAAGGGACTGATCAAAAACACTTTGTTCGTAACGCACTGTTGCCAAAGTTTCCCTTATACTAATATCTAAATTGTCAATGTTGTCAGCAAGACCTTTATTCAAGTCCGTAATATTATTGTGCAGCAAAGAATCCAGGCGTTCTGTTGTACTTTTAAAAACCTGATCGAGCTGAGTCGTAAAAAGAGTTACGTTTTTGGCCATAACTGCGTCAAGGTGATCAATATTGGCGTCTAGCCTTTTTTGCATATCCTCTAAACTCTTTTGTGTTGCAAGTTCCATAGGCTTTCCGATTAAACCTTTTCCTTTGTCTAATTGCTCACCCAGCCAGCCACCGATTTTAAGGCCGGGACTAGCTTGTCGCGGTAGAATTACGAATAAAAGCATTAGAAAAACTGATACATTCAGGTATCTGCGATTCATGTCTTGTGTTTTGGTTTATCGAAAAAGCAATAGAGTGCTTGACTTCCATTAATATATAGTTTAAATTTACGTATTCCTAAATACAGAGATAAAATATTTCGGAGTTCAAATTGTTTTCTTAACTTCAATAAACATTATGGCAAGACGATTTTCGATTTATATTTTGTCTGTAGCTTACTGCTTTATAACTAGTTGTGGGCCTATGACCGGTTATGGGGATGATAAGACAGCTACTTCCACTACCAAACCTACTGCAGGTGCAAATCAAGACGTGACGGTTCATTTTTCAAATAATTGCGGCCAGGATGTTTTGGTTTATTATAATGAAATACTGCCGGGTTCTATTTTACCTTGTGAGTCGCTTAAGGATCTTGGTCTGCTTACAAGAAACAATGAAATTCCAGTAACAGTACACAAAGGTAAAATCGGGTTTATCGTTTTTGCAGAAACCTCGGAAGGAAAATGCACAGGAGGTAAAAGGAAAGCAGTAAGTTGGATCGATGCCTCTAATGCCTCTTCCGCCAGTTCATACTTTAATTCCTGTTCTAACTGAACTGATTATTCTCAAAAGTAAAAGAAGGTTAAAAATATTAATTTACTCCAATTCAGAAGAAAGCTATCATAGCTGAGCTAAAAATCTGTTTTTCCCTTATTGTTGAATGTGTTACCTGATGAATTTCCAAATTCAAAATTTCATGAGCTTGAGTAGAACGAACGCACAACAGCGGGTTTAAGCAACTCGGGGGTTTAATGGTTAATTGAATATTCTACCTCGCATCAAAATTTGTGGTAGTTTAAGAGTTTTGTGCTCTGAAATCCCCAAATTTTTAAACCCCGTAAACCGTTACCTACAAGCTGAAAAGTATAGTGGACCCCATAGTTAGGCCAGCTTTTCTGTTTTTTTAGTTGAATTTACTAGGCTGTATCTTGATGAATAAATTCTGGTGAGTGTATATACCCGTGAAGCTGCTTCCGGTTGGGCATGACCTACAGGCATCACCAGTTCTCCCTCACAGGACATCAGCCATCCCAGGCTTATCTATGTTTTTGCTAGTACTTTCAATTTGGAAAGTAATTAACACGTATACCTATTCCGCAGTAAAAATGAAAAGGTTGTATCCTGGAAGAACCCACATAGTTGCCTCTAACATAGCCTATGAGCGCCATGCGGGGCGTCATATTCCATTCTCCGGTAAGCCCGCCGGTGCAGCCCAGCAAGAACTTGCTCCACTGTGTGTCTCCCGAGGGATCTACCCGCCGATCATCCAGGGATTCATATCCTGTGACTACCCCCAAGGTAGGACTCAGGTACCAGATTCGGTCTGCTGAGCGCAGCAGCTTGGGCGTAAAGGCTCCTTCCAAGAGGTATTGTTTGACCCCTATCAAGCTGGAATCCGGCAACGCATAGGCTTTCCTCTGGGCTAGCAAGCCCATTTGCCATACGCCTTCCTGCTTGCCATACTTGCCCAGGGCAAGCCGTAACCATCGCCCACCCTGATCCTCCCGCATGGCTTTTGCCCCGTCTAAAAGCCCGCCGCCGAGTTCTAGCATCCGCTGCTGCGGGTTATGAATCTGTGCCTGGACGGTGGTGGCCATGAAGGCCGTTCCCCACAGCAAACGGATGATGATATACTTCATAATCTTTTGGCGCGAATGATGAGGTCGGAATCTAGTTCAAACCGTAGGTGTCGCCCGCCCTGCGCTTCATACACCTGAATCTCCATCACCTTATCTTCTCCATAGCTCACCAGGGGAAGGGCAAAGACCAGGGTGAGGTCTCCCTGGTGGGGAACGACGCGGCTGCTGACAGGGTACTGCTGCACGTTGGGTAGTTCTAGCTCCTGGAAAGCCATCCGCCTGGTCACCTCCCTGTCTTTGATAAAGAGTTTGAAGAAGTCTATGGTGTAATCAATCTGGCTCCGGTTTTCCAGTCGTACCTGCAAGAATAGCATCTTATGATCAATATACACCCCGGTGAGCGTAAAGGACATGCGCATTTTAGTGACGCCGACATCTTTCATGAAGCGTTTGCGGTGCAGCACCTTTTCGGATAAATCCTTGATTTCTTCGCCATTGGTGAACTCCCCGGAAAACGTGATGCCTTCCCAGGCGCCCGAACGAAGCACGCCCGTACGCTGCGCTATTTGCTGGTCTTGCTCTACATTTCCCGCCATGTTGAGGTGCAAAATAGAAGGGCTTTCGTTGTAGTCGACCAAATAAGGGTAGTACTTCCCTTCTTCGGTGATGACCACCAGGGTGGTTTGGTCAAAGCCTAACTTATTGGCCTTGATCTTCAAGACGTTCTCCGTGGGTTGTACCTTGTCTACGATGATGCCGTCCGAGCCTAAATCAACGTACATGATCTTGGAAGGAAAGATGATGTGCGTGGTCTTCCCATAGCTGGCTTCCAGCGGATAGCTATACCGGATAGCGCCTTCTGCAATAGGCAGCATCAATATAGACTTTGTTTGATCATCCGTTTCTATAGGTGCTGTTTTCACGGAGATCTGCCCGGGCGGGCGCACAGCGGTGCTGGCTTGCTGTACGCCTGCGGTATCTACCCTGGTTACCAAACCGGGCAACACTACCGGAGAAAGCGTCTTAGCAGACCTGATGCTTTCCGAGACTACTTTGGGGACTTGCTGGGCTCTTACCGTTGCTGGCGGTCCCTGAAGGCCAAGCAAGATGAGTGAAACCATGAGGTAGGTGCGAGACATCGTTATTCTTGTTTAAGATACACATGATAGTTGGCACGGATCGTAGCCTGCTGCTGCGCCATTTTCCTGGCAGCCATCGTACGTACACCTGTCAGGGCCATGTTGAGGCCTTGCGCGGCGGTTTGCCCCACGACCATCTCGGCAGCATTTGAGCTGCCTGATACCATATAAGGCATCTGTAAGGAAGCTCCTGTTATCGCCTGGGAACCTGTTTGGGAGCGCTGTTGCTTGCGTGCCATATCCGGAACATAGATACCGGCGTGCCCATCCATATCGTAGACCCGCATCTGAATGGGCATCATGCTGTTTTCTACCCGGATGGACGTGAGTAGCACCTCTACACGCTCTCCCCGGATCACGCAGGCTCCGGTAAGCAATGTGTTGCGTGGCACGATATACTTATGTACCTGGATATCCTGCAATAGCCGTAGCTTTAGCGTAGCGCCATCCCTGACCGTCACAGCGCCTGCCTGGCCATGAACAACCGCTTCGATAGCATTGGGTACGGGCTGGGCATCGACGAGGGCTGGTTCGGTACGCTCCCCCCGCAGCCCGTAAAAAGCATTCATGGGACGGTGGCTGGCAGGCTGATAATCCACATAATCCTCCAAGCCGGGCAGCGTCACTTGGGCTACCGCCCTATCCCTGTCAACAGCTATGTCGGCGTTGCTGTCTAGTCCCTGGTAGGGTTCCGCCTGGGCAGCCTCCCCTGGAGACTGCCTGAGTTGGCTGAGTTGCTGGTAGGCTGCATGCTGTAGGGATTCTGCCTGCGCGAGGGCCTGCTCCCGCGCCTGTCGCTCGGCGATCTGCCCGGCAGAAAGTGGCGCAGGTTTGCCCATTTGAGCAATCACCTGCTCGTTTCGCCTGGCTTGTTCGTCTATCTGTTGATTATAATACGCACTGACCTGCGCCCGGCTCTGCCGTTGCCGCTGATCACCTCCTGCCTGTTCTTTGTTTACTTTTTCCTGTAAGGATCCAGCCATCTCTGAGAGGAGATGGTTGTCCTCTTTCACTAAGTTAGCATTATCGTACTTGTTGTCCCTGAAGGCTTTGCTGGCCATCGCAGGCAGTGCGTTATCCACCGCTTGGGTCCGGGTTACTTCGGATCCTGCACCTGCGTACTGAATCCAGCCCATAGAAATCCCCAGCACGGCCAGCATACCCATCAGCGCGACACTGGCAAAGGGCGTATCAACTATTTTGGAAAGCAACGCTTTCCAGCCCAGGGCTTCTGATGCTTGTTTTTGGTGGCTCCTCATGGCTTGTTTTGTTAGATTTGACCTTTACGAAGTTTGTTCATCAGCACCTCCATCCACTCTTGTTCGGAGAGTTCTGAGGGTTTGCTCATCACAAAGGCGGAGATGTCTTTTCCTAAAATGCGCAAGTCATTGCTATGGCTTGCCTGCCAGTTTTCCAAGCGGTCTGAATAGGTCGCTGTAAGCTGGTAGTAACGGTCCCACTTTTCCTGAGATGAAAAGGCGCTGGGTTTATCAGGCTTTTGGGGCATAGGA
>JBGTIL010000628.1:0-7531 GCA_041745695.1 Chitinophagaceae bacterium
GCCCAGCACATCGCCTGTGCAGAATATATTTTCTGGCGCATAGCCATTGCCGTCAGCCCAGGTTTTCAGGGCTTCCAGCGCCTGGAGATTGCTGTATACGCCTCCAAAGAAAAGTAATCTGCCCTCCCGCCTGCCAAGATCAAAAATGATTTTTTCTGTATTCATACCACTGTGGTTAATGGGCTTTCTATCTTGTCTGGTTGCTGCACCGCCGGCACAAAGGGCTGTTGATGAAACAGGAGTGGCAGAAAGAAAAGACCGAAGCACAAAGCACTGCCCCAGAGGTTTAGGGATAGGAGGTCGCCGTACTTTCCGTCGAACCAGATAAGAAAGGCGGGTGTTTTATTGGTAGCTAATAAAAGGCCGACCGCCACGCCCGTCCAAACAGAAAGATGGAAAGACAGGGCCGGCATGCGCTTGTTCCAGAATAAAAATACCGGTGCAAGGCCTATGACCATCGTGCCACTGATAGTACTGGCTGATAAAATATCCGCGCCAAAAAATATGGGCACAGTACCAATAACAGCCACTATCACCATCACCAGCCGCCCGCGGCTGATAGAAACATTCACGCGTTTGCCCAGGTCAACAACTGCAAGTTTTGCCGAGGAAGAAAAAGCCGAGTCAACGGCAGCCGCTGCTGAAGTGATCATAATCAGGTTCATGGGCAGCATTACGGCTGTGCCCAGTAATTTACTTACCTCAACGGCTGCCTGACCGCTCAGTCCCTGGAACCGGGCGAAGATGCCGATAAACGAGAACAGGAGAATACAGATAAAACCTACTACAGTAGCGGCGATATAGCTTTTTAATGTAACACGCGGCGAGCTCATAAAACCCCTGTCTGTGAGCACCGGGTCGTGAAAAGGATAGCTTAAGATTTGTATAAACACCGTAAATAATAAACTTAACCCGCCTGCCATCGTCCAGCTGCCGGAAGCTATGTACTCGCCTGCTGTAGCTGTGCCCTTTGGCAAAATAAAGATGAGCAGGATGAAGAGCAGCACCCCGAAAAAAATCATTTGTACAGAGTCTGTAATGATAGAAGTGTGCATACCGCCTTTGAGCGTGTAGGCAAGGGTTAAAAAAGTAAATACGAGTACAGCAGTATAAAAATTAGCTGTGCCCTGCTCTCCGAAATAACTCCCTATCACCGTTGTGTTCGACCATACTTCGTTGAACAGCCGGAAGCCTATTACCACCGAAAAAACCCTCACTGCCTCTGTGCCATAGCGGGTTCTTAAAAACTGGTGAATGCTTTCAAATTTTCCCTTTGTTCTCATAGCGTAGATCACCAGTCCACCTACCAGGAAAGAAAAATAATAGCAGGCATAAGCGAGTCCGCCCACAAATCCAAAAGCCATTCCAAGGTTGGCAGCATTAGCAATCGACTTGGCAAATATCCAGGCAATAACCAGACTGCTGGTGAGTAAGAAAACACCTGGGGCTTTCCCGGTTCCCGACTTTGCCTGGAAAAATTGCTGTATTGTTTTCGCCTTCGGCGCGATGAAGAAGAACAGCACGCCAAACAAAACCAGTATGATCCATTGAAGGACTACAATATTCATATTCCTTCTATTTTACTTTTCCCACCAGCCTTTGCTGTTGTAGGTGTCGCCACCGATGCGTGTTACAGCTTCTTCATAATGTTTTTTATTGGCAGCCTGTTCAATAGACGGGTAGCGGAAACGTACCGGGAACCTGTCACCATTTAAATTGTCAGCCGGTATTGTTATTACAGGAAAGCCGGTGCGCCGGATATCAAGCCAGGCTTCGTATCCGTTCATAAAATTTCCGATCCACTTCTGCGTCATGATCTTCTTGAGGTTATCTGTTCCATTCAGTTGTACATCAGGACGGGTCAGGTAACCTGCCGGTACAGCCACGCCATAGTAGGCATGTGAGGCTGCAATGCCAGCTTCGTAGTAGGCAGTTGCGTTGCCGGTGATGAGCCCCCTGGCACACGCTTCCGCCAGAAGGAACTGTAATTCGGTGTAAGTCATGAAGGGCGCTTTTACGCCCTGTGGATCATCTCTGAACAATTTTCCGATCAGGGAAATGTTGTTGAAATTGAAAGCATTCTGGCTTTGCCTGCTTAATCCGTTGGGAAGACCTTTAAAAGCAGGCATGCCTGCCGCTGCAGAAGCCACGGTTGGTTTGAAAAACACAGCGGTGCGCGCGTCGTTAAGGCTTGTAAAAATGGTTTCACTTGTTTTACTCATGCGCACGTCTGCATAGCGACCTTCACGCTCATTGATCAGGAACCACTGGTTGGGTGCCGCTGCAAGAAAAGGAATTTCAGCATTGTCGCCATTGCTGCGCAAAAGTTTGTTTCCATTTACAAGAGCCCCCAGTTGAGCACTCACGTTTACTTTGTTACTGATGCGGACCAGGTACCTCACTTTGAGTGAATTGGCAAAGCGAATCCACTTATCCAGATCACCCTTGTACAATAGGTCTCCATTTACCGCGTCCTTAGCTGCTGACAGGAGTGCCACTGCTTTGTCGAGGTTATCTAGGATACCGTTAGGACCGGTATAAATGGTTTCCTGCTTGTCGTAGGCGGGTGCAAAAACGCCGTCACTACTTCCTTTTACTGCTGCCGTATAGGGTACATCGTTCCATAAATCGGTAAGCATAGAGGCGAGGGTGGATTTAAGGATCAAAGCAAAACCTTTGTAGGTATTATTACCCCCCGCCGAACGTTCTATAGTCTGCACATCATTTAATAAACGATAGGTGGCATTCCAGAGTTCAGTATTTGTGCCAACATCATAGCGGTCTACCGGAAAGAATTCAATATTGCTGGTATGCTGTGCCAGGAGGTTGCCCGCCTTCCAGGCCTCTTCTGCATTGTTTTTTGCTGAGTTGTACAGCACATTGGCTAATAGAAATTGTGGGTCCGCGCTTTCCGGCGCGTTAGGGTTGGTGTTTACTGCTGCCAGGTCTTTCTTACAGGAAGACAGGAGCAACAGTGTTGTAGAAAAAAGCAGGATCAAAATAGGCTTCATGCTGGTGTTTTAAAATTGAATGTTCAGATTAAAGCCAAAAGAACGGCTCGACGGTAGCGACATATCATCTACCCCATATACATATTTTCTTCCCTGTACAGCATTCACTTCGGGATCTACATTAGGGTTTTGAGTAAACAACAAGAGGTTGTTGACGATAAAACCCGCCCGTAAAGATTCCATCTTCAACCGGCCGCTGATGCTTTTTGGAAAAGTGTATGAAAGTGCAGCCTGGCGCAGCTTCAGGTAAGTAGCGTCGAACATGGAGGTAGCCTCGTTAGCGCGGTTATAATATTGCCCGTAATAATCGCTGGCAGCGATAGCTTTTGTATTGGCAACATATTTAGGATCAGCTGCAGTGCCCGTATTAGTAACTCCCTGCCCTACTACTCCCGTTTCCCTGCCAGGAAGTGTAGACTCCAGGATACCCGAGGTGCTGCCTAATGAAAGTGTTCTTGAAAATAAAACACCCCCCTGCTTCCAATCCCATAAAAAATTAAGGCTGATGTTTTTGTAAGAAAATTCATTTCCAAACCCCAGGATGAAATCCGGATTGTAATTACCCAGTTTCCTGAGTCGACCGTCGCGCACAGGAAAGCCTTTGGCATCGTACACAGTTTCTCCATTTACCTGTAGTAAGCCGGTACCCCACATATCTCCCACGCGTCCTCCGTTTTGGGGGGTAGCTATAAAAAAAATAGTATTGTCTGTGCTGGCATAAAGACTTTCGAAGCCGGTGATGTACTGATCTACTCCTTCGGGTAAAGAAACTACCCTGCTTTGGTTGGTGGAAAAATTGAGGAAGGTGCTCCACCTGAAACGATTTGCTGAAACAGGCACTGCTTTAAGGGCTATTTCTAAGCCCCTGCTTTGGATGGTACCGCCGTTTACAAGCCGGCTGTTATAGCCACTTGATGCTGATGTTGGCAGGTTGATGATCTGGTTTGAACTCCTGTTTTGATAAACAGAAACGTCAATGCCTGCGCGATCTTTGAAAAGGAAAACTTCTGCGCCAAACTCAATAGCCTGAAGGCTTTCAGGCGTAAGGGATGGATTTAATAACCGGGTGTTGCTTGTTAGCAATGGAGTAGATCCATAGTTCTGATTAAAAACGAAAGTATTGTTCAACTGGTAGGGGTCGGTATCACTACCCACCCTGGCATAACTGCCGCGCAGTTTTGCAAAACTTACCGTTGACGGAAGTACCATTACCTCTGAGAGCAGCAATGAGGCAGATACGGAATAGTAAGCGTAAGAATTCTTTTCAACCGGCAGTGTGCTGGATCGGTCGTTACGTAGCGTAAAATCTGCAAAAAGGAAATCTCTGTAGCCAAAATTTGCCAGGGCGTACAAGCTGTTGATTTGTTTAGAAGTGCGTTCGCCGGTAGCTACAAGCGGAATTTTTGCGTTGCCGAAATTATAGATGCCTGGCACAGACAGCTGGCTGGCGGTAGTGCTTTTGTAGTTGGATTGCTGATCCAGGACGTTACCGCCACCGGAGAGGGTCATGTGTAATTGAGGTGCCAGCACTTTTGTCCATGTAAGGAGCAGGTCTGTATTCAATTCCCTATAGCTGATCTCGTCTTCGCGATAGGCACCATTGATGAAGCGCTTGGTGCTGAAAGCTCTTTTTGATTCTCTCAGGTCGTGGTAATTATCGATGCCGGAGCGAAGCCGAAGATTAAGGTTAGATGCGAGCGCGTAGTTCAATGAGGCGTTGCCTATCACACGGTCTTTTGTAAAGCCGTTGGTATTTTCATAAGCAGAAAAATAGGGGTTGTCTAACCAGAGGTAGTTGGCATTGAACTGGTTGAAGTCCTTCCGCCCTTCCTGCCAGTAATTTTTAAGATCCTGCGTGGCTACCTGTCGTCCTGTCCAGTTAAATGTATACATCGGGTTCTCGCTACCATATCCCAACGCAGGTCGGTTGGCGCTCGATGACTGTATGTAATTTAGAAAGACCCTTGCAGACAGGCGGGCACTGATGGAGCTATTACCGGATACTGCAAAGCTGTTTCTTTTGAGATCGGTATTAGGCATCATGCCTTTGTTAGAAAGATTGGTATAGGATAGCCGAAAGCCGGAGCCGTTTCTTGACGCGCTGAACGCCACGTTATTAATGGCTGTAAGCCCGGTTTCAAAATATTCCTTTACGTTGCCCGGCTGTGCTATAAAAGGCGTAGCTAGGATAGGGTTGCCGTTACGGGCAATGATGTCGGCACCGCGAACGGGGTTACCGTTGCGGTCTGTTGAGGGTCCATTGAATTGCTTTATGGGCTGTCCATCCAACCGCGGACCGAAGGAAGTCAACCCGCCGTCGTTCATACCTGCACCAAAGCCATCTTCATAAGAAAATTTTCCTCCGGCTCCTGCGCCATACACATTCTGGTATTTTGGTAATATCAGTGGGTTCTCCCAGGTCACAGAACTATTGAAGCTAACGCCGGTGCGCCCTCCGCCAGTTCCATCTTTCGTTTTAATAATTACAGCACCGCCTGCCGCACGGCTGCCATAAAGGGCTGCAGCTCCTGCACCCTTCAGCACGGTAACAGCTTCTATATCGTCTGGATTAATATCAGCCGCGCCATTTCCATAATCCACCTCCTGGAAACCGGTTTCATTGTTTTCTGTATTGTTAGTAATACTGTTGTTGCTGATGGGTACACCATCAATAACGAATAAGGGCTGATTGGTGCCGGTTAATGAGTTTTCGCCGCGGATCACAATTCGCGAAGCAGAACCCACACCCGATGATCCGTTAGTGATCTGCACGCCAGCAACGCGTCCGGCAAGTGCGTTCACCATATTCGTTTGGCGCACTTCGGTAAGATCACGGCCCCTGATGGTTTGTACTGCGTAGCCAAGTTCTTTTTTGTCGCGCTGAATGCCTAAAGCGGTAACCACCACTTCGTTCAGCAGCCTGTTATCAGCATCGAGTGATACGTTGATGGCTGTTTTGTTATTTGTTTTTACTTCAAGGGCTGTGTAACCAACGTAAGAAAACGAAAGCACGGTACCAGCGCTGTTTAACGTGATAGAATACTGACCAGTACTATCGGATATGGCTGATGCCGGGCCTCCTTTTTCGGTGATGGTAACTCCTGCAAGCGGCGCGTTGTTACTGGCATCGTTTACCCGTCCGGTAACTATTGTTTGGGCACAGAGATTCAGGGACAGTAACAGAACCGTCAGAAGCGTGTGGAAATACTTCATGTTAAGAGATTAGATAAATAAGTTGTTGGCTGAAATTGCTTTATCGGAAGGCGCTGGTAAGCGAGGGGGGTCCTCGCAAACACTCCCCGGAAATGCTGTATCGGGTGATAAAGGACGAGGCGTAACTGAAGAATGTGGTGGCATTGAAGCCGGCCATTATGTGAGCAACGAGTTGTGAAAGGTAGTGGGATGTATGTATTTGTTGCCAGTGCAATAAACCGCTCCAATGATCAATATCAATATGGGATGATAAAGTGTGAACAATATCGCCGGCACTTGTAAAGGTTCGTTTCAAATGCTGAAACACATGGCTGGTTAACCAGGAAATACGCATGAATGTATTTCTGCAGTAGGCCGACCTGTGCATACCTATCAGGTAAATGCCGCCATCGGGAGAAGGTCCGAGCACAACAGCATTTTCTTTCAGGTTAGCCGCTGCCGTTATGATGGTATCAGCAGTAAGAGAAGGGCAGTCGGTGCCGATAACAATGATGTTTTCGACACCCGTGTTGTATACTTCGTCTATGCTGTTAGCAAGGCGTTCGCCGAAGGTTTTACCGGTTTGTTTGTCAGAAAAACAAGAAAAAACCGGAAGTCCCGATAACCGGGCCTCGCGAACTGTATAGTCAATCAGCCCTTCTGCCAGATGCAGTCCACCTTTTTTTCCAACAGCTTGCTGGTAGCCTTTCTCTTTTGCTTCCTCTTCGGCAAACCGGGAAAAGATAAGTACTGCTGTATCGTAAGTTATTGGTGTCAGGTTAAGAAGCTGAGGTTATAAGATCTTATTTGTGTAGTTTTCTGCATCAGGCTACAGCCCCACCGCAACTGGAGCCCGAACCTGCCGTGCACCCGTAGCAATGCTGACCAATGATCACAGACCTGTTAGAGAGCGCCTCCGTATTGAAGTCTGCAATATGTTTAGATCCGCTGCAGTCAACTTTGAGGTCGAGCATCTGGTTGAAGTCGCAGTCGTACAAAAAGCCATCCCAGCCGATAGAAATTGTATTGCGGCACATAACATTTGCCGCAGCCCCCGGGTTGAAAGCAAGCACCAGCTTCTCCATGTATTTTTCATAATTGCCACTCTGAAGAAGGTAATCGAGGTACCGGCTGATAGGAAGATTGGTGATGGCATAGAGGCTGTTAAATACTATCCCAAAATCTTTCATCAGGGCCTGCTTGAATTCTTTTTCCAGTGTTTCCTGGGGTGGTGGCAGAAAAGCACCAGCAGGATTGTACACCAGGTTTAATAATAAACCCGAGCCTGCTTTGCCATACCCTGCTTCATTCAACATCTGGAGTGCTTT
>JBGTIL010000629.1:0-4958 GCA_041745695.1 Chitinophagaceae bacterium
AGGATTTCTTCCAGCAGCAGTAGCTCCTGTCCAGTATGTTTGAACCAGGCGGTTGCCGTGGGCAATCTGACAGTCACCGCATTTTCAAAATCTCATGATGCCGTTGACCCTTGTAGTTTCATTGTTCACAGTAACGGTACCAGCGTGGGGGTGTTCACAGATATCGGCAAGGTGTGCGGTGAAGTGGTTCGCAATTTTAAAAAGTGCCATGCAGTGTTCCTTGAAACCAATTACGACGAAGCAATGCTCGTCAACGGCAGCTATCCCCGTCACCTTAAAAACAGGATCAGTGGCGGACAGGGACACCTTTCGAATGTTCAGGCACTGAACCTCTTCACCCAACACAGATCGTCAGGATTAAGCCATTTGTTTTTATCCCGCCTTTCTAAAAATAACAACTGTCCGCAGCTTGTTCAGGACATGTTTCGCCCCGCGGCCGCGGATACAAAGATCATCCTGGCATCGAGGTATGCGGAAACGGAAGTGTACTATGTGTCCGCAACACGTACTTCGCTCTCTTATTTAAAACCGCAGCCGCAAGCAGCGCAAATGGAACTGGCATTCGGATAACGCACCAGAAAATGTACTGTATTGCACTCATGGTCACCTCAATCTGATCAGCCTTTTAACCGAGCGCTTTCTACAGATCCGGAATGAGTTGCCGATTTTAAAGACGATAGGCTTGTCCTGCTATCGTAAGTGTTTTTAAAGCTTCGGAGTCGCCCTGTTGATTTTCCTAACTCAGAACACGCTCGAATCGATAACCAGTCTAAGTTGAGTAAGTCGATTACTAAAAGTATAAATGGCATAACATTAGATTAATTACCCCAACATGGACAGGGCGCAACAATTACCAGTTTCCGGTAGACTAAAGCACGTGAATTCACTCGCTAAATTAATGGATGCTCAATTCAGCATCCCCGGTACCAATTTTAAGTTTGGACTCGACTCAATCATAGGGCTTATTCCCGGCGTGGGCGACCTTTCAACCTTTGCTGTTTCCGGCTACATGCTTACGATAATGGTGAAGAACGGAGCCAGCGGTGTTGTGTTAGCCCGTATGGTTGTGAACATTCTTATCGATGCAGTGTTTGGAAGTATACCCATTTTGGGCGATCTTTTTGATGTGGCTTTCAAAGCCAACATGCGCAACATGCGCCTGATGCAGGAACACTACCAGGAAGGACGCCACCGGGGCAGCGCCTGGAAAATCATTATTCCCGTATTGATTGTGGTATTTCTTTTCGTGATCGGGATCATCTGGCTTATTTACAAACTACTGTCCTACCTGTTTTAAACAAGGAGCGAGCGCTACGCCCCGATCCCATGCCAGCTGATTGAGCACGTTATCAAGCTGTAATTGCCAACTTACAACGACTGTGTCAGGCGCAGGTGGATTAACCGGTCTTCGGGTGAGATACCATAGGTAACAGATATCGAGGCGCGGTTAAAAGGCACAATCATAATGCCCCCTCCATACCCGCTATGTATGGCATTAGAAATTTCGCCTTTCTGCCATACCCTTCCCTGGTCATAAAAGCCAACGAGGCCGGCCTTTCCATTAAACAGGTAAGATTTCACATTAAAGATCCACTGTAATTCATTGCTGTTGTAAGCGCTCCTTCTGCCGCTGAAACGGTCGCGTCTGTAGCCTCTCACTGTTTCACTTCCTCCCACGGTATTTAATTGGTAGAACTCGGGTCTGCCAGTAAGTATAGCACCACCCGAACGCACAGCCAACACCAGGCGAGGCAGGATCGGAACGAAAAAATTAAAATTGCCGGTGAACCGCGCAAAGCCCCTGGAGGCGTCTTTTAGATTTTGTGTGTAAGAGGCTGCTACCCCCAACTGAATTCCGCTTGTTGGTAAAATGGCGTTATTGACAGCGTTAAGAGAAGCTGCCGCAACTGCACCTGCGAAATGTTTGGGGTCATTGAGTTGGGGTTGTGAATTAAAATTTTTTGCTATGAAGCGCGCGGTGTCGATCTTAATATCGATCACCTGGTACAAGGGAGTCAGGCTTACCCTGCCTTTTTTTCCAACGGAGCGATTCAAATTAAATCCTAACTGCAGATCCTTGCTGCGCATACGATAGAAGTCCATGTCGTTGGTAACCCGCTGCGTGTTGTTGCCAATGCCGAAGAAATTCGTCCAACGGATGACATCAAAATCTGCCAGGAGGCCAAGGTTCCATCTACCAATAGCTTCCGTAAAACTTGCTTCGTAGGCAAAGCTTACTGCACTCTGGGTTAGAGAATAGTGCGCCCTAAGTCGGTGCCTCGAAGCAAAAGGCTCCTTCCGCCATTTCTGCCGGTCGATGTTGTAACGTACGCCTATGATCAGCCGGTCGTCGCTGCCATACGATATGCCGGGCTTGAAGCCCCGGTCGTTGTAACTAAATCCCGCATAATCATAAACGTGCACAGCACTGTCTTCCGACAGGTGTAGTTTGGTTCCCCGTGCACTTTTAAGATCATTATTTTTATCGTCATAGATGTGTGTTCTGTTTTCTCTTCTTACGCGGGAAGCATCTGTAATACTGTCTCGCTCGTTTCCTCCGATGATACGGATCTTGATTCCTTTTTGCACGTCGCCCGAAAGGTTGTAAACATCATTGCCATCAAGCCCGAAGAGCCGAACCTCTTTTGTTTCGTTCCGCAGAAAAACCCTGTCATAGAACGGAGTATCAACCCGGGCACCTGCCTTTGTAATATTATATACCGCAACGCGGGTTTCATCATCATTGACCCGGGTTACTTCGAATGCCTCCGATCCTTTTGTACCGGATATTTCCACCTCTTTAGCAAGGGAACGGTAGTAGGTGGTAGCATGCTTTACAAGGTCGTTGCGCCGTTGTTTCAATTTTCTGATGATATCGGGCCCGGAAATCGAGAACACCTCGGGGGGCATTTGCCTTACCGAGGCCTCGATAAGTGCATCGGGGAAAGCTTTTTGCAGGTCTTGGGCTGTTTCAATCCAGGTATTGATGGTTGTTTCGTTAGCCATCTTCCGGTCGAGGTTGCGGGCCGGGAAGTTATACTGCGTAACATCTTCGATACTGCCGCTGAATGTCTGCAGGTGATCCAGGTCTGCCACCGAAAGTATTGTTTTCACAATATAACCATCAAACAGCGTGTAAGCCTGATCGCGATCTCGGGGAATAGGTTTGTAGGTGGTACCCTTCACTGACTTGTCAGATGCCCAACGCCACTGGTCTTCATGCCTGCCCCAATCGCCTATAAAAATGTCAAATAGCCTGGCGCGTACAAACGCGGTTTGGTCAACCTGATGATCTGTATCCTCGAACAATTTTTCGAGTAGTTTTTCTGTGCTGATGATATTTTTTGAAAATCCAAAGTTGGCTGCTTCCTCCCAGTTTTCGTCGGGACGCTGCTCGAAGAGGTAGAGGTTGTTTCCGTACGCTTCACTAAAGGAATCCAGACCACTTTGCTTTGGAATATACACGATTCGTGGCCAGGTGTGATAGATCCCGGCGGCTTCCGCCAGCAGCGGTATTGTAACTGCGGAAAAGGGATGCGCAATGGTAACCTGGTCGTTCACTGCGTCCTCTACAAAAGTGTTTTGAAAGATGGGAGGCAGTGCTTTTCCAAAGCTCTTATCAATACTTCTTATCACATACTCTTTACCGGCAGCAGTACGAAGGCGCAATGATTTACTTTGCCGCCCCCCTCCTGCTTCATAGGGAACAAGCCCACCCGCTGCGGTGTCGAGATAGAACAGGGGCATCCTTACCGGCGTAGCCCATTCTTTACGGTAGTGGCGACCCCAGAGCACCTGGTGTAATTTCGATTTATTGTAGTGTGCTCCGGCGGTTACAACGATAGACTTCGTGCTGTCCTGTGCTTCGGAAACCCCATGGCAAAGAAGAAGAAAAATGCCCAGGGCAAGCCGGAGCATAGAATGGTTTTTCAGATGGATTGATTTTTTTGGATTCATGGAGCGTGTAAATAAAACGGTGATACAAGATACATATTGGAGCGGGGTGAACTATATTTTTCTTCACCGCGGTGCAACACTGCCTCTTGTCAATTGACCAAGGTTGGCCAGCAGCAGGCCTGCAACTATTAAACTAAGGCTGATGAACAAGGCACTCGTGGGCTTTTCGCCCAGTAAAAGCACAGCCTCAATGCTGCTAAAAACCGGGATGAGGATGGCAAACAGTGCTGTACGGCCGGCACCCATTTTCTGAATGGCAATGTTCCAGGATAGAAAAGCCCCCACCGACGCACCGGCACCGAGGTATAAAAATACCAGCAGTAAAGAAGGTGTTGGAATGAAGGTGAGCCCCTGCCAGCTTTCGGCAATGAAGAACGGAAAAAGTCCGATAGTACCTAAGGCGAAAAGAGCAAAGAGGTAGGAAAGAGAAGCAAGAGCAGCAGGCTTCTTACGCACCAGTAAAGTATACAGAGCAAATGAAAGTGCAGCTAGTAAGATCCAGAAATCACCCGGCGTAAATTGAACGGTTGCCAATGCTCCCGGCTGGCCACCTGTGATCAAAAACACAATGCCCGTGAAGCATACCAGCATTCCCAAAACCTGGTACAGTGTGGCGCGCTCTTTTAAAACAAAGTGAGCAACGATTAAGACAAACATTGGTGAAAAAGTGGTACCAATGATGGCAAGATTAGTAGCGGAAGAATATTTTCCCGCCACATAGATGAAGGTATTAAAGATGGTTACACCGATGAAAGCGGTGAGGCAAAGCAGTTTCCAGTGAGTTATTAAAAGCTTCCAGTCTCTTCTGACCGATTGATATGCTATCGGAAGCAGGATCAGTGTTGCGGTAAGCCAGCGCAAAAAAGCCAGGCTAACCGGACTGATATCCTTACTCAAACCCCGCGCAATCACATAATTACCCGACCAAAGCAGGGAGGCCAAAAAGGCCAGGAGAATACCTGTCCGGTAATCATTTTGTGGTTTACTCATTGCAAAATCTT
>JBGTIL010000630.1:0-7811 GCA_041745695.1 Chitinophagaceae bacterium
AAATCTGCAATCGGAAATTAAAAGCTTATTATGCCTTCTTTTGATATTGTTAGTAAAGTAGATATGCAGACGCTCGACAACTCTGTAAACGTTACCAAAAAAGAAATCGAAAACCGGTTCGACTTCAAGGGTGCGCATGTAGTAATGAACCTTGATAAGAAAGAGTCTAAAATCAACCTGGAAACGGAGGGCGACCTGCAGATGAAACAACTGACAGACGTATTGATAAGCCGGTCGATGAAACAGGGCATTGATCCCCAGGCGTTCGACTTTTCCAAAGATGCCTATCAAAGTGGCAAAGTACTGAAGAAAGAAGTGCCGGTGCGTAATGGCTTAAAACAAGAGGATGCAAAGAAAGTTGTGAAGCTAATTAAAGATTCAGGCCTAAAGGTGCAGGCACAGATCATGGAAGACGTTGTGCGTGTGACGGGCAAGAAGATCGATGACCTTCAGGATGTGATCCAGCTCTGTAAAGAAGCAAACCTCGACTTTCCAACGCAGCATATCAACATGCGCAGCTAAAAGAAATGGGTTTAGATTTGGCTGGGAGTCAGTTTCTTTTTAGCTTTGCCGCTCTTAATCCGGATTTACCTGCTGCCAATTAAATAAAACAACATGAAAAAAGATCTTCATCCCGCCAATTACAGGTACGTCGTGTTTAAAGATATGAGTAACGGTTCCAGCTTTTTAAGCAGGTCTACCGCTGCTACTAAAGAGAAAGTGAAATGGGAAGATGGCAACGAATACCCATTGATCAAATTGGAGATTTCAAACACTTCTCATCCGTTCTTCACCGGTAAAAACATACTGGTAGATACGGCGGGTCGTATCGACAAGTTCAAAAAGAAGTACGCCAAGAAAGAAGCCTGATGCGCTTCCTGAATTTATAACAGTCCCGTCTGGTTAATCGCCTTGCGGGACTTTTTTTGTGCTTTGTCGCCGGCAGCAAGCCCATGCACCGTCCGGTCGCCCGGTGCATCTGGCCATTTTTAAGAACCGAAGTTTTGGAGTAGTTTCATGGTTCCTTTGAAAAACCTACCCAAACCTTATAAATTTTCAAGCTTGTGACGAGGATTGTGTTTACTGAAGCTGGCTCTGATCCTGGTGACTTATTTCCCTTTTCCTTAACCAGGAAGGCACAAGACATAAGACTGGGAATTTTCACCATCCGTCAGAAGTGGGAGCAATACCTCGGACTCACTGCTTTCGATATTCCAGGTGCAGACAATGCTGACCCGGCTCGCAACCTCCCTGGCAACCTGCGGGGGAAAGAAATGATCTGCCTGGTTCGTTGCAACAGTATACCTTCAAACAGCATTGCCGGCAAGGTTAAAAAGCTCCGGCCGGGTGAAGCCCTCAGCCTGCCAGGCGAGACACCGTTCCTCCACTACCTGACAGCAGAGCAATTTCAAAAGAAAGAGACGGTACCTCCTGCAAAAGTGCATATCGTAGAAGAGACAAAGGTGCTGCGATTCCCCTGGGAGATATTTACATTGAACAAGTGGGCGCTCGAACAGGATTTTGGCTTCATTAAAAACAAAGCCAAACGTGCTTCCGTTTCGCGGACGAATAAAGTGACGAACGATAAGAATGTTTTCCTTGAAAAAGGTGGCAGCATAGAACACTGCACGATCAATGCAACGGAAGGACCTGTTTATATCGCGAAGAATGCCCTGGTGATGGAAGGCAGCATGCTCCGCGGTCCCCTTTCAATTGGTGAGGGCGCTGTGGTAAAGATGGGCACGCGTATTTATGGCGCCACTACTATCGGACCGTTTTGCACGGTTGGAGGCGAGATAAAAAATTCTGTCATTTTTTCGTATTCCAACAAAGCACACGACGGTTACCTTGGAGATTCTGTAATAGGGGAGTGGTGCAATCTTGGTGCAGGCACTTCCAATTCAAATATAAAAAACAGTGCTTCGGAGGTGAAGGTCCATACTTCGTCGGGACAAAAGGCAGTAGGTACCAAATGCGGGTTGCTTATGGGAGACTACAGCCGGTCTGCAATAAACACTTCGTTTAATACAGGAACTGTGGTAGGCACCTGCGCTAACGTTTTTGGAACAGGTCTTACGCCAAAGTTCGTTCCCTCGTTTTCATGGGGCATTGACGGAACCCGGTACCAATATGATAAAGCTCTCGAGCATGTGCGAAACTGGAAAGCGCTTAAACAGCAGACCTTAACCGAAAACGAAGCTTCTCTTCTCGAATCGATTTATAATTATCATTAATATTAAGATGCGTAAACAAATTGCAGCCGCTAACTGGAAAATGAACTTGACCGCTGAACAGGGACAGGCATTATTGTCTGCCATTCTCACGGAAGCTTCTGTTAATGGAACACAGCAGGAGGTCATTTTCGCGGTTCCATTTCCTTACCTGGAAATGGCGCAAAGGCAAATCAAGGATAAGAAAGGATTTTTTGTAGCCGCACAGAACTGCTCCAGCAAAAAAAGTGGCGCTTATACAGGCGAGGTATCAGCTGAAATGTTGCAATCCATTGGTATTCCATATTGTGTAATAGGTCATAGTGAGCGCCGGGAGTATTTTCTGGAAACGGGGGCTGTGCTCGCTGAAAAAGTTAATATCTGTTTGCAGCATCATCTGTTGCCCCTTTTTTGCTGCGGAGAGTCGCTTTCTATCCGCGAGAAGGGAACTCAAAATGTTTTCGTGCAAACACAACTGGAAGAAAGTTTATTTCATTTGGACGAAGCCCAGATAAAGAAGGTGGTCCTGGCGTACGAACCAGTGCGGGCGATAGGCACGGGTAAAACAGCGAGTACAGAACAGGCACAGGAAATGCACGCCTTTCTCCGCTCCGTGATAGCAAAACAGTATGGCCAAGCAACCGCCGATGAGATCCCGATTCTTTACGGAGGCAGCGTAAAGGGTGCTAACGCAGCAGAACTGTTTGCCAGTCCAGATGTAGATGGTGGATTAGTAGGTGGCGCCTCGCTGGTTGCCTCAGATTTTATACAAATCATTAAAGCCCTTAAGCAATAAGATTACGTCCCACATATGAAGTCGTTATAACGAGAAAGAAAGCCATTTTTTTTCGCTTCCTCAAGATAAGAGCCGTTGTTAACGGCACTTCCATCTACCAGTTGGAGAAGAACAAGCCCGTGGTAATTGGAACCTCAGAAAACAGGTCGACACTGGTGATCACCGATGGGTTCCATTATTCTCACACCCTCGAAATTCAGCACCAGCACCGGGAGACCTACTTCCTCACAGTGGGCTGCAGCATTGACGACGACCGGCTATTGGCAGGGGCAATACTAACCCTGCTGTTTTTTCTTACGGGCTTAACTTCGGGAATCCTTTTTATCAGGCTGCTCAGCTTTTTGCCAACGCTTTATTTTGTGTATACCTACTATTTCAACCGCAGGAATTTTATCAAAATAAAAGCTGGCGTTTAAGACAGTAGCTCGAAGTCATTCAAGGCATCTATATGCAGTATCGTTGCCTTCTTTTCGGGCGAAGCATGGTACATGGGTTTGAATTTGGCATTGTCGATAAACTCAGTGGCCGTGTATGAGGTCCTGGCTACCACGGAACTGGAAAAAACCTCGTCGAAAGCTTTTAAAAAAACCAGTAACTCTGCTTTTGCTTCCTTTAGCTCCTTCAGCGATAAGCCCCACAACGGACTTTCTTCATTGATAGCATGCACGATAGTCCAGTTGAGCACCAGGGAGTTTAGCTTACTGAATTCAACTGGGAGCTGGTAAAATTCATTCTTTACTACTTCACCTGTTTTCACCTGCATGGCGAGGGTTAATTTCACTTCGGCCTCCGTTAACTGGTTATTCTTGTAGGGCACCAGGCGAAACATCAGCGCTGTTCCTTGCTTGTAGGGAGAAAGCAGTGCAACGTCGCTGAAATAGAGATAGGCCTTGGGTCGGGAGAAACGCCCGTAAAAAAGACCGCTTGCCAGTGCAAAAGAAAGTACCCCCATGAAGGCTTCGAAAGAGGCTATGGCACTGGTCAGCACGCCAATCGGACTGATACGTCCGTAACCCACAGTGGTATAGGTTTGTGTACTGAAGAAGAAGGCTTCCATGAAATTCCGTGAGAGGGAGCCTGTTTCAATTCCGCCGAGGTGTTCAATACCCACAAGAAGGTACACCAGGGCGAATAGCACGTTGATAGAAAGGTAGATGGTAAATAAGATGCTCCAGAATTTCCAGCTGGGTATGGAGAGCATGGTATGATACAAACTCTGACCATCGATAAAGGATACGCCCTCCTTTATAATGTTCACACTACCGTCTTTGCGTGCCAGTCTCGCACCGGCATCCTTGCTGTTCACACCAAAGCCGGTAGTGGGATCAGAGTTCAACTTCCCTTTTTGTAAGGCCATAGTTAAAGGCTTAATTGAATAATGTAGAGATTTGCGCAGCAAAGATGGAACGTAAAAACATATTATGGCTCACAAGCTGGTATCCTAACAGGGAGGACCGTTTTGACGGCGACTTTATCCAGCGCCACGCCCGTGCGGCAGCGGGGGAAAATAATATCACTGTGATTTTTGTAAAGCCATCCCTCGTTTACGATGAAATGGTGCATGAGAATTCTGATGGGGTAGATGAGACTACGGTCTACATTAAAATAGCCAAAGGATGGCTGAAGCAGGTGCCAAACCTTTACCGGTGGCGACGAGCCTTTATACGCGCTGTCGCAGAACATATCCAATTAAATGGAATCCCCAACCTGGTTCACGTGCATATACCATGGAAAGCCGGGTTGATTGCCTTGTATCTGAAAAAAAAGTACGGGATTCCTTTCATCGTTACAGAACACTGGGGCATTTACAATGATTATGTAGAAGATAATTTCGACCGCCGCTGGGGTATAGTCAAGCGCCTGACAACAAGGATCTGCCAGGAGAGCCTGGCGCTGGTTTCCGTGAGTGATTACCTCGGCAGGGCTATGCGGCAAAGGGGCTTGGTTGAAAACTTTACTGTGATTCCGAACGTGGTGAATAATGAACTTTTTTATTTAGCAGACAGGCACAACGATCATGTATTTACTTTTATCCATGTGTCGAACATGGAAGATCTGAAAAATGTGGACGGCATCATTACCGCTTTTCACCTCCTGCTTGAAACAGGCAAGAGGAATGCCCGGCTGGTGATTGCAGGCAGATATACAGAAGCCATCCAACAAAAAGCCGCCTCACCCGGTTTGCCCCAGAATTGCATTTCTTTCACAGGCGAAATCCCCTACCCGGAAGTAGCCAGGGAATTGCAGCGCAGTGATTGTTTTGTGCTCAACAGCTACATCGAAAATGCGCCCTGTGTAATCTCGGAAGCGCTGTGCTGTGGCCTGCCGGTTATTGCAACCAACGTGGGCGGTGTGCCTGAAATGGTAAACAGGAGCAATGGGTTACTGGTGCCGCCAGGTGATGTGTCACTGCTGGCAGAAAGCATGGCACAGATGATCGACAATTACGTGACGTATGATAGGGCCGGCATTGCAGCCGCAGCCTGCCAGCGTTATGGTTTTGAGAGTGTAGCAGCCCAGTTCCGAACCTTGTACCTGAACGCTTCGCGAACGCAGCATAATGAATAGGTGGTTTAACCAACAAACAAGTCTTTATGTACCCCGAACCGCCTTGTTAAAGAGAGGTGTTCATGCCGCTTTAGGCGATAAATGGCCTATTTTCGCGCTGCCTGTAAATTTTTAAGCCTGCCTTTCTTATGCCGGGCAACACAGGTGTTACAACTTATGAAGAACTTACGCAATTTTTGCATCATTGCCCATATTGATCATGGTAAAAGTACCCTAGCCGATCGCTTGCTGCAAACCACGGGAACCATCTCCGATCGCGACATGAAAGACCAGGTGCTCGATGACATGGACCTCGAAAGAGAAAAGGGAATTACGATTAAGAGTCATGCGATCCAGATCAACTACGTGCACAAGGGCGAAAATTATACGCTCAATCTGATAGATACTCCGGGCCACGTCGACTTTAGTTACGAGGTGAGCAGGGCCCTGGCAGCCTGCGAAGGTGCGTTACTCTTAGTTGATGCTACGCAGGGCATACAAGCCCAGACTATTTCTAATTTGTACCTGGCAATAGAAAACAACCTCGAGATCATCCCGGTGATCAATAAGATAGACATGGATGGCGCTATGATCGAAGAGGTTACAGACCAGATCATAGAGCTGATCGGCTGCAAGCAGGAAGACATTTTGCTGGCGAGCGGCAGAACCGGTATCGGTGTAGAGGCCATCCTTGAAGCTATCGTGGAACGCATTCCTTCTCCATCAGGAAAGGAAGATGCACCCCTTCAGGCACTTATCTTCGACAGTGTTTTTAATAGCTTTCGCGGCATCATCGTCTACTTCCGGATTGTGAACGGCACCCTGAAAAAAGGCGACAAGGTAAAATTCGTGTCAACCGACCAGGAATATGTGGCAGATGAAGTGGGCGTGCTTAAACTCAGACCCTTTCCAAAAAATGAAGTTAAGACGGGCGATGTCGGTTATATTATTACTGGTATCAAGAACGCTAAGGAAGTGCGCGTGGGTGATACGATCACCAATGCTGCCAACCCCACCCAGGAAATCATAAAGGGCTTCCAGGAAGTGAAGGCAATGGTATTTGCAGGTATTTTCCCGGTGAATACGGATGACTTTGAAGAGCTCCGCGATTGTATGGACAAACTGCAGCTCAACGATGCATCCCTCACTTTTGAGCTTGAAACTTCGCAGGCACTCGGCTTTGGCTTTAGGTGCGGGTTCCTGGGCATGCTGCATATGGAGATTATCCAGGAGCGCCTGGAGCGGGAATTCAACCAGACAGTGATTACTACCGTTCCCAACGTTAGCTTCAGGGCTTTCACCACCAAAGGAGAGGAGATCATTATCAACAATCCATCTGAAATGCCGGACCCGGCAAGAATAGACCGGATAGAAGAACCTTTTATCAAAGCCCAGATCATAACCAAGCCCGATTATATCGGTAATATCATCACGCTCTGCCTGGGTAAAAGAGGCATCCTGATTAACCAAAGTTACCTTACCCCAACGCGGGTAGAGCTGCACTTCGAAATGCCACTCACGGAGATTGTATTCGATTTCTACGATAAATTAAAAAGCCAGACACGCGGCTATGCCTCTTTCGATTACTCTCCGATAGGGATGCGCGATGCCGACATCGTTAAGATGGACATTCTGCTGAACAACGATAAAGTGGATGCGCTAAGCGCATTGATCCACCGGGGTAAGGGACAGGAGTTTGGTCGCAAGCTGTGTGAGAAACTAAAAGAACTCGTGCCCAGGCAGCAGTTCCAGATTGTTATACAGGCTGCAATAGGCGCTAAGATCCTTGCCCGCGAAAGCATTTCAGCCATGCGCAAAGATGTAACCGCGAAGTGCTATGGCGGCGATATCAGCCGGAAACGCAAACTCCTCGAGAAACAAAAAGAAGGAAAGAAACGCATGCGCCAGATAGGAAACGTAGAGGTTCCGCAGGAAGCCTTCCTGGCTGTACTCAAACTGGATGAGTAAGCACTGTCAACTACAGCTCTACTGGTTTATGTTTATACTATTTGTTTCTGTCCCCCGCATTCGGGAACAGCAACTGCTTCCACATGGGGTATATCACTTCCGGATCGAAACGCAGCATAGTTTGCTGACCGGCATTGCCCAATGTAAAGCGGAAAGCTTCATCTTCAATGCACCTGTTGATCGCAGCAATCATAGCATCTTCAGCCCCATTTTCTACCAGCATACCGTTCTTTCCATTATCGATAATATGTCTTGGGCCGGTGGGACAATCGAAAGCAATTACAGGCAAG
>JBGTIL010000631.1:0-5166 GCA_041745695.1 Chitinophagaceae bacterium
CAATGCAAAAGAATTTTTCAAACTAGGTGATGATCACAAAGCAAAAGTGGTAACCCTGGATAAAGACAGCCGCAAAATGAGTTTGTCTATCAAGCAACTTTCGGTTGATCCCTGGAGTGATATTGAAGCTGGATTCCCAGAAGGCAGCCGTCATGCAGGTACAGTTAAAAACATCACACCTTACGGTGTATTTGTAGAACTTACTTCAGGCATTGGTGGTATGATTCACATATCTGACCTGAGCTGGTTGAAGCGCTTCAACCATCCTACAGAATTTACAAAGGTTGGTGAAACAATAGACGTTGCCATTTTAGGTATCGACAAAGAAAACCGCAAACTGCAGTTAGGTCATAAGCAACTGGAAGAAGATCCCTGGAATAGTTTGCAGGATACATTTGCCATTGGAACCATACACGAGGCAACTGTAAGTCGTAAAGACGATAAAGGTGCCACAGTGCAGCTTCCGTACGGCTTGGAAGGCTTTGCACCTAACCGTCACCTGTTAAAGGAAGATGGCAAGAGTGTGAATGCTGAAGAAACTGCAGAATTTATGGTGATTGAGTTCGACCGCAATGAAAAGCGGATCGTTGTATCTCATACCCGCATCTGGGAACAGTCTCAGGCAGAGGAAAAAGATGTTGCCCGTAAAGAAGCGAGAGTTGAGTCAGATAAAACGAAAAAGGCAGTGAAGAATATCCAGGGTAAGGTAGAGAAAGCTACGCTTGGAGATTTAAGTGCTTTGGCGCAGATAAAGGAAAAGTTGCAGCAGCAGGAAGAAAAAGGTGGTACGCCCGCTCCTGAAGCAGCCGCTGAACCTGAAGCTTAATTCAGTTATTTTAGTTGAAGCCCCCTACTGAGACAGGGGGCTTTTTTTTGCGTTAACCCGTGATTGTACACCGATCTTTTTGTGGCATATGTTTTATACTCATTTACTTTACGCTTACCTTTAACAACCCAATAATTGGCCCATGAGTGTATGGAAGAAACTTGCCGAGTATAAGCTTGTCAGGAAAATAGTTTATGCTGTTGTAGGCATCTTTTCTTACCCTGCTCTGATGATGCTTAATAAACTGAAGATCAGCGGCACGGAGCATATACAGAACCTCCCTACCCGTAACGTGCTTTTCGTATCTAACCATCAAACTTATTTTGCGGACGTTATTACTTTTCTTCATATTTTTTGCGCGGTAAAGTGGCGCAAAAAAAACAGGCTGGGGATTCCCTACTACCTGCTCAATCCTTTCACATCTGTATATTATGTAGCAGCCGAAGAAACGATGCGGAGTAGCTGGATAAGCAGGTTGTTTACCGTTGCAGGTGCTATAACGGTGAAGCGTATCTGGAAAAAAGGCGGCACGGAAACACTCAGGGGGCTTGACATTTCCGATACCAGGAAAATACAGCGCGCGCTGGACAAAGCCTGGATCATTACCTTTCCGCAGGGTACCACCAAGCCTTTTGCACCAGGGCGCAAAGGCACTGCTTACATCATAAAATTAACACAGCCGGTGGTGATACCTGTAGTAATCCAGGGGTTCTGGCGGGCTTTTGACAAGAAGGGACTGAAAATAAAGAAACGCGGTATTCAGTTATCTGTCACTTTTAAAGCCCCACTGCAAATCAATTACGAAGCAGATGCCGACGAGATTCTCGTTCAGGTGATGGCTGCTATTGAACAAAGCAAGGATCATATGATGCAAGGTCCGCATCACTGGAAAGAGGCTCCTATTAAGCAGGTTGTGTAATTCGGTAAGCTAACCCTTAGCCCTCGCTCTTGCAGACGTAACAGACATTCTTTTTTCTTCTTACTAACGGGTATGAATCAACGAACAGTTTTTCTGCGGCCCAGCAACAATTAATTAGTTATATATCCGGTATTATCAAACTGCTGTGCTTACTCGTTGCCGGAAGGCACGAGGGTAACCGGCACAGTGTCTTTTAGTGGTTGAGGGGTGCTCTTGCGAACGCCTTTTCTTCTTCCAAATAAAAACTCGCTCAGCGAATTGAATTCTTTCCGGTAAGAAAGTTTGGCGCCCGTACTCTGTCCGATTCTTCCATTCTGCACCTGGTTGAGCACCGGGTCGTTGTTTTTAGTGTAGAAAAGAGTGATACGGAATGTACCTGATTTATTGATGAGAAAGTCAGCACTTACATCAGGAAGCACACGGAGGGTTTGTTCCAAATCCGACTCAAGAGGTACATCGAAGGTTCCTCCAAAATTTAATTGGATGCGGTCGTTGAGGAAAGACTTGCCAAAAGTCAAATCGAAATTGCCCTGATTAATAGCAAAGCCCCTGGGTGAGTTTTCAACAAGTTTGCTATTGTACAGGGAGCCGGTAAAATTGAACGTGAGGTCGTTATTGGTCAGCACTTTTGACAACAGCTGGTTCAGGCGCTTATTGATTTCTCCGAAAAATAATCCGGATATCGTGCTGTATGCAAATTCATTCAGTGGGTTGTAACCTGTTATGTTACTTTCAAAGGGAGCGAACGAGTTGGTAACAATAAGATAGGTTACCTGCTTATTGATTTCATTGGTATTCTTTTCAATTTGCTGGATCCCAAATGTCAGGGATGGATCGTTGCGTGCCCTGCTGTTATCAGGGAACTCCAGTTTAAAATTAAACGTAGGGCGAAATAATTCGCCGCTGAACTGGGCAACTACATAAACATCTTCCCGGTAAGAGTCGAAGTTGGAGAGCTGCAGGCTCGAAGCAAGCGGGGCAAAGCTTACGTTCTCGGCGGTATACACGGCGTCGAAATTGATCTGTGCTGTGTAGGGATCTCCTGTCCATTCTATATAATTATTGGAGCTTCTCCGAAGTACAAATGGCTTCTTGAAGAACGACTGAAATGTGTACACATATAACCCGTCCTGGAGGTCGTACCGCCCGCGGATAGAGAGCGGTTCAGACGTGCCGGCGCGCAGTCGCAGATTCCCTGTGCCTCTTCCTTTGATCACGTCTCCCGTGGTTTCGTCCAGTATCACTTCTACATTCACCAGGGGGTTAGCGGTTAAACTGATATCGTAGGTGAGGTTGCTGGCAGTTCCGCGGAGTTCTTCATCTGTCATCAACCTTCCATATTTGCGCTCAACCATAAAGCTGGCCTGGCCGCTTTCGCGGGTGCGGGCCGGTGGCAGGGTTATGTAAGAACTATCGGTGTAGGATGGGGTAGCTTCTATATTCATGCGCATGTCGTTCTGTGGTCCTGTTAACTCCAGGAAGCCATTGCCCTTCGCCCGCCCATAAAACTGCTGGTTGTCGTTGTAAGTAGTGTTGATCAGCTGCATCGGGCGGCTGTCTACTTTGGCATTGATAAAAAATTCCATGTTTTGAAAGGCCTTGTGCAAAATGCTTCCCTGAACAGTTGCCGTAGCGCCGTCTTTATCACGCAGCCGAAGTTTTCCGAGGTTGATTTCGTTTTCTGTGAGTACGATCTCTGTATCATCAATCTTGTAAAACACCTGGGAGAACTTCACTTTCAAGCCTCCTTCCGTAAGCCGGGCCTTCCCCACATAATTAAAACCGTTGCCCTCTTCAAGTATGTCCAGTTTACCAGACAGATATCCTTCGAGGTCTGAAAATAAATTGCCGAGGAAGCGCTCCAGGATTTTCACCGGGTATTTTTGGGGCACAACTGTAATGCGGTTCTGGTGCAGGTCGGCTGAATCTTTTAAGTCGAGGTCGAAATCAAAATTGAGAACATGCGTCGGGTCTACATTGTTGCCCGAACCCCTGAAACGACCGGTACTGTTCTCATAAGCAAGAGAAGCTTCCACCTGTCCAATCGAATCTGTATCTACCTGCAGGAACTCCGTGTTTAATGTTGCAGTAACGTTGAACCGCTTCTGTGGATCCTCAACGATGATGTCTCCCGTGAGCAGACCTTCTATGCGGTTGTTTTTTAGAAGCAAAGGAGTGATATCTCCTATATTCAATTTTTGCAGGGTGATGTGAAGATCATTCCAGGTACCCACATCGGAGGGCTGTGTACTGATGCGAATTTCCTGCGTGCCCTCTCTCAGTACCACACTTCCTTGTACGTCTGTGTTCTGTCTGAAATCCAGTTCACCTCCCTGAATGATGTTCCATGTTTTTCCATTAAGAATAAATGAGGAGGGGTTGAAAAGGAGTGAAGCTCCATTGGAAAATGTTTTTATCTGCGCTGAAAGTGATGCCTGGTTAATGGTTTGGTTGGCAGTAGTATTGAGCGTGATATTGGAAATGTCGTTCTGAACAAGCAGGGAGAAAGTAGTTTGCGGAAAGCGCAGGCTGTCGCTGATAACGGCATTGTTCACCCGCCCTGTAAGTGAAAGGCTGTCCAAATTACCGATTCCAATCAATTGTAAATCCGCAAAACTGTATTGATTATAGTTTACGAGCGGCACGTCTGCATTGAGCAGGAAGGAGTTGGCTGCTACATTAAGTGACCCTGTGATGTGACTGTTGTTAAAGCCGGAAAGTCGCTCATCAAACAGCTCGATGTATTCTTCTACGACACCGGTAGAAATATCGAAACTAAAATTCTGGTTGGGAAAATTACGCCGCGGTGCGCGGATGTAAGAAGGGTAATACCGGCTCAAAAATAAAGTGAAAGCATCGGGTAACGACTTCAGGTCGAATTGGCCCGTTACTGTTGCGTCGAACTGTGTGGAACGGGCCCGCACCGACCGAACACCATCTACGTAGGTGGAGAATAAAACAAACGAATCGAGCATCAGGGTTTTGCCGCCTCTGGTAAAACTGATGCTTGTCAACGATGCGTCGCCCAAAAAATCACCGATGTTGGTTCCTTTAAAATTAACGTTCAGTCTACCTTTCAGTGCGATGTCGTCTTTTGCCAAACCCAGGGCTTTAAAGTTCACGCTGTTGATATCTGCGTGGAGATTGAATTCCGGTTCCGTACCACTGAAGTTAACCAGACCTGTCAGGCTCAGGTCGGCATTGGGATCTTTAATGCTAAAGATGCCGTCAAAGGTCTTGTTATTGATTCGTCCTTTTGCACTGATATTCTGGTAGGTATACTTACCGTAGGTGAGCCTGCTGATTTTGGTATCAATCGTTGCATCGAGCGTGTTGGGATTGAAGCCCCTGCCTTTCACCATACCTGTAAACGCGATCGCTCCCAGCTCCCGGTTATTTAAAAACTGGCCTAGTTGAAAAC
>JBGTIL010000632.1:0-6173 GCA_041745695.1 Chitinophagaceae bacterium
TACCGGCACGACCGGCTCCAGTTTTTGCAGCAATCGCTGCAGGCTGCCCTGGAGCGAAAATTTGTCCTGGGTGTAAAACTGGTACGCGGCGCCTATATGGAAAAGGAACGCAAACGGGCGGAATCATTGAATTACGCATCGCCCATACAGCCGGCAAAATCAGCGTCAGATAAAGATTACAACGAAGCTGTCCGGTTGTGCCTTAAGCATCTAAACAGTACAGCCGTGATTGTAGCTACCCACAATGAAGACAGCAACATGCTGGCTGTAAATCTGATGAAAGAATTGAATCTTCCGCTGAACCATCCGCACCTGCACTTTAGCCAGCTGTACGGAATGAGCGACAACATCACTTACAACCTTGCGAAAGCAGGATGCAGCGTCAGCAAATACCTTCCCTTCGGACCCATAGAAGATGTTGTTCCCTACCTCATGCGCAGGGCACAGGAGAACACCTCAGTCGGCGGACAAACCAGCAGGGAGTTGGGGCTGATTAAAAAAGAACTGGCGCGCCGCAGGGTGGCAGCTTAAATTCTCTAAAAGGAATTCGCACCTTTCATACATTTACACTTTGGTATCGCTTCGCCGGTACTGTATAAAGGGCTGTTAGCTCAGTTGGTTCAGAGCATCACGTCGACAACGTGAGGGTCGGCGGTTCGAGCCCGTCACAGCCCACCCTGTAATAATTTTTTTCAGGCCTCATTCGTGCTGGTAATAAACCCGGCAGAGACAACCATTCGGATGTTTAATTTTGGCGCTACATTGTTATCCTTAAGGCAACTTTAAGCATGCAGCAATACCTTCAACTCCTTCAGCATATACTGGATAAAGGCGTGCAGAAAAATGACCGCACCGGAACAGGCACCGTCAGCCATTTCGGGTACCAGATGCGTTTTAACCTCCAGGAAGGATTTCCACTGGTGACAACCAAAAAGCTGCACCTGAAAAGCATCATTCATGAACTACTTTGGTTTTTAAAGGGCGATACCAACGTGGCTTATTTGCAAGAACACGGAGTGAATATCTGGAATGAATGGGCAAACGCGCAAGGAGACCTTGGACCCGTTTATGGCAAACAGTGGCGCAGCTGGGAAGGCGCGGGCGGCGTAACCATAGACCAGATAAAAGACTTGATTCAGCAGATAAAAACAAACCCCGACAGTCGCCGATTGATGGTAAGTGCCTGGAATGTTGCGGATCTTTCGCAGATGGCTTTGATGCCCTGCCATGCGCTGTTCCAGTTTTATGTGGCAGACGGCAAATTAAGCTGCCAGTTATACCAGCGCAGTGCTGACGTTTTTTTGGGAGTTCCATTCAACATCGCTTCTTACGCGCTTCTAACCCTCATGATAGCCCAGGTATGCGGCTTGGAGGCCGGCGAGTTCATACACAGTTTCGGCGATGTGCATATCTATAATAACCATTTGGAACAGGTACAAACCCAGCTCCGGCGCGAACCTCACCCATTGCCACAAATGCGACTGAACAAAGAGGTGACGGATATTTTTGGATTTTCTTTTTCTGATTTTACGCTTGAGAATTATTTATTTCATCCGGCCATCAAAGCGCCTGTTGCAGTTTGAGTGCGCAAGCAAACTGTCATGGCGCGCATAAAAGCAGCCTGCTAATACTTTAAAATTTACCCACTTGATCGTAAGCCTGCTACTTGCCGCTGATGAAAATAACCTGATCGGAAAGAACAATGCGCTGCCATGGAACCTGCCGAACGATTTAAAATATTTTAAAAATCTTACCTGGGCTATGCCCATCGTAATGGGGCGCAAAACATTTGAATCCCTTGGTAAACCATTACCCGGTAGAACAAATATTGTAATCACCCGCAATAAAAAGTTTGCTGCTCCCGGCGCTTATGTGGTACAAAGCCTGGAGCAGGCCATCGCCCGCGCCGAGCTTGAAGCTGTAAACGAAATCTTTATCATCGGCGGTGCAGAAATTTTTCACGCTGCCCTCGGCCAGGCAGGCAGGATCTACCTAACCCGCATTCACGCAGTGTTTGATGGAGACGTGTACTTCAAAGAATTAATGCCCAAAGACTGGACGCTGGTAAAAAAAACATTTTGTGCAGCAGATGAGAAAAATAAGTGGGACCATACATTTCAGGTCTGGGAGAGAGTGCCTGCTGACAGGGCTCCGAAAGCGGATGGGGAATTAGTCGAAAACAACTGAGTGTCTGATAAAAGCATATTGCTGATCTGGTGCCGCAAACAACAACGTCTGTCTTTTTTAACCAATACCTAGTCTGCGCCATCCAGGTGGCTGCTGCATTTTATACTAATCTTTTTTGTGTACACTTCGTTCCAGTTAGCGCGTAAATATTTCCAGCATGTCTACCATGCCGGCAACCCGAAAGGCCATGGAATGCATTCGCCTTTTGTATTTAACTTCCTGCTTGATGTGCTGCAAAACCGCCATAAGCACGCCCCACCTCTTGCGATTGAAAAGCTGCGCCGGTCGCTCAAACAGAACAAGGAGGTACTAACCATTCTCGACCTGGGGGCAGGCTCCCGCAAGGCTCCATCCATACAGCGCACTGTTGGTCAAATTGCCAGGAATGCTGTGAAGCCCCGAAAATATGGCCAGCTGCTGTATCGCCTTGTAAAGCAATACCAGCCCCAAACCATCATTGAGTTGGGGACCTCCCTGGGCCTCACAACGGCCTATCTTGCCAGCGCTGCCCCGCAGGCAAGGGTTGTAAGTATAGAGGGAAGCCAGGCGATCCACGAAGCTGCAAAAGAAAATCTTCGTCCCTTCGCCCTCCCGCATATAGAATTGATGCAGGGCAACTTCGATGAAATATTGCCACGCTTACTGGCAACGCTGTCCACTGTAGACCTGGGCTTCATCGATGGGAACCACCGTTATGAGCCAACCATTGCGTATTTTGATCAATTTCTAACAAAGATCAACAGTCAAAGCATCCTGGTTTTTGACGACATCCACTGGAGTGCGGAGATGGAGCAGGCTTGGGAGGAGATTCGTCAACACCCGTCTGTGACCTGCACTATCGACATCTTCTTTTTGGGGTTCGTTTTTTTTCGGACAGAGTTCCATGAGCCGCAACACTTTACAGTGAGGTATTAGATTAGGGCAACCACAAAAAAGTTTTATCTTGTCGCCGACCAAACCGGTAGCTATGACAATTGGTGTATTGAAGGAACCTGTTGGCGAAACCAGGGTATCACTGCTGCCCGAAGCAGTAGCCATGCTGCTGAAAAAAGGCGTGACGGTGCTTGTGGAGAAAGGTGCCGGCTTGCTCGCCTTTGCCGGGGACACCGATTACACCGGTGCCGGTGCAACGGTTGAAATGCGCGCCTCTGTACTGGAAAAGAGTGATATTCTTTTATCGATTCACCAGCCGGCAGATGCTCCGGCTTCCAGTATTCTTATTGGAATGTACCAACCCCTTCAACATGGTTCCAGAATGCACCAGGCTGCCAAGGAAGGTCTCACCCTTTTTAGTTTAGACCTGCTCCCCCGAACCACGCGTGCGCAATCCATGGATGTTTTGAGTTCACAGGCAAATATTGCCGGTTATAAAGCAGTGCTCCTGGCTGCGCATATGTATAGCCGTTACCTGCCCATGTTTATGACGGCCGCAGGTACGGTTGCCCCGGCGAAGGTGCTCATCCTGGGTGCAGGAGTGGCCGGATTGCAGGCTGTAGCTACCGCCCGTAGGTTAGGAGCAGTGGTAGAGGTTTTTGATACCCGCATGGCTGTAAAGGAAGAGGTGATGAGCCTGGGAGCGAAGTTTGTGGAGGTTGACGGAGCTGCAGACGCATCTGCAGCAGGAGGGTATGCAGTGGAACAATCGGCCGAGTACAAGCAAGCACAGCAGGATCGTATAGGGGTTAGCGTGGCTAAGTCGGATATCATTATCACAACGGCGCAGATCCCGGGAAAGAAAGCGCCTGTGCTCATCACGGAAGACATGATCGGCAGGATGCGTAACGGCTCGGTGATCATAGACCTTGCCGCAGGAACAGGGGGTAATACACCGTACACAAAAGACGGCGAAACTGTACACCATGGAGGAGTAGCGATTGTAGGTAGTAGTAATCTTCCTTCCGGCATGCCCAGTGATTCGAGCAAATTGTATGGCAAAAACATCATAAACTTTCTTTTATTACTAATCGATAAAGAGGGAGCACTAAACTTGAACTTTAATGATGATCTCGTAAAAGGAAGTTGTGTAACACACGACGGAGTTGTTGTGCACGAGAGAGTGAAAGCAGATCTTTTACCTGTGTCTTGAAAAGAAAAATCGGTGGAAAGAGCCAGGGATGCGCTGATGTAATCAGCTGGGAGTTTATCCTTGTTCTCCAAGTCAACACCCGTTTTTGCAGGTAAGGAAAACGGCTTCCATTCCGAAGCCTGGTGACCATACCCGATCTTACCGAATTTTAATAACGTCGTATGCAAAACATAGCAACCTGGTTCTCTCTCCATCAGCAAACAGCCTACATAGTTATGTTGATGATCTTTGTAGGAATAGAAGTTATTGGCCGCGTACCCAGCGTACTGCACACGCCGCTCATGAGTGGCGCCAACGCCATACACGGGGTAGTAGTAATAGGTGCCATCATTATCATGGGGCGTGCTGAAGCCGGCAATTACCTGGCCCTGGTACTCGGTTTTTTGGCTGTGTTCCTTGGTACGCTGAATGTGGTTGGTGGCTTTGTGGTTACGGACCGCATGCTGGAGATGTTCAAAACAAAGAAGAAGAAGTAACCATATGGAAATACTCATACCTATTTATTTCATTGCTTCTTTCACATTTATTCTGGGTTTGAAAATGTTGTCGCATCCCGATACTGCCCGTAAGGGCAACTTGATCGCGGCGGCAGGAATGGCACTGGCGATACTGGGCACCATCTTCGCCTATGAAGATGCGGCAACAGGCGAGCGGCTGCACAACTATGGTTGGATATTCAGCGGTCTTGCCCTCGGCGGGTTGGTAGGAACGCTGGCAGCCAGGCGGGTAAAAATGACGGCAATGCCAGAGATGGTAAGTCTGTTTAACGGTATGGGCGGTGCCTGTGCAGCACTCATATCAATCGTAGAGTTCCACCATTTTGCTTCGTCTGATTTTACCTTCCAGATATTTGAGGGCTTTGGATCAGGTGGGGAGCAGGAATCCGCCGTATTCTCCCTGCCGCTGCCGCTGGGTACCCTTACAACTATTTTCCTCGGACTGGCGATAGGTGCTGTTTCATTTGCCGGCAGTGCGGTAGCATGGGGTAAATTGAATGGAAGTTTGAAAGACCGGTCTTTCAGGGGTCAACACATCGTTAATGGGATTGTGCTGCTGGTCATTGTTCTTCTTTCGGTGATCCTGTTGACCAAAATATCCAACTCTTTTGCACTGAATGAGGGAGACATCATTAATAATGGAGAGAAGATAACCTTCCGTCCAGGCTTTAATATCCAGTTCAGTGCATCTATTTATGTCGTCTTCTATGCGATTTTTTTATTATCACTGGTGTACGGTATTTTGTTTGTGTTGCCTATCGGTGGAGCCGACATGCCGGTAGTAATTTCTTTGCTAAATTCTTTTACGGGTGTAGCTGCCGCATGCGGCGGTTTCTTGTATGACAACAAGGTGATGCTGACCGGGGGCATACTAGTGGGCGCTGCTGGTATCCTGCTTACTATGCTTATGTGCAAAGCCATGAACCGTTCCTTAAAAAATGTGCTGATTGGCTCTTTTGGAGGTCACCCTTCCGGCGGCTCCGACACATCGCAGCCCGCCGGACACCACAGGGAAATAAATGTAAATGATGCTGCCGTACTGATGGCGTACGCCAATAAAGTAATCATAGTTCCGGGATATGGACTGGCTGTTGCACAGGCCCAGCATACTTGTCATGAGTTGGAAAAATTACTCTCAGACAAAGGCATTGAGGTTAAATATGCTATTCATCCGGTTGCTGGCCGTATGCCCGGGCACATGAATGTATTGCTTGCGGAAGCGGATGTAGATTATGAGAAACTGGAGGAAATGGAAACTGCAAATGAAGCCTTTCCTTCAACCGATGTAGTTCTGATCCTGGGTGCGAATGACGTAGTGAATCCAGCCGCCAAAACCGACACCAGTTCTCCCATCTATGGTATGCCAATACTCGATGTTAGTCTGGCTAAAAATGTCATCGTCA
>JBGTIL010000633.1:0-2972 GCA_041745695.1 Chitinophagaceae bacterium
CAAAAGTCTACGGTGTCTTTTTCAAAAAGTACCTGTGTCCACGGGTTCCATAAGCCCCAATGGTGGTAGTGATCCGGCGCATTGGTGCGGGTAAGCTCCTGGCCACGCGGCGACCACAGCGGGTGAATAAAACCGCTGCGCTTGTACACCGTGTCTATGCCCTGAGGCGGATAAACAGTTGCATAATTGTAGCGAAGTAAGTTATTGTTTCGGCTGCTGATGGTGATACTTCCCGAAGCATCCTGTAGTTGTACACCAGCCGGAGGCAGCACCTGCGCTCCTTTAACCAACTCGAATACCCGCGCACTGGTTTTGCCTGGCGCAATGATCCAGTGCAACATCCTGTGACCGCTGCTGCTAAGCTGGTAGGGGACCGGCACCCTTTTGTTCTGTATCACTTCTACAAGCTGGAGCACAGTATCCGGAAGGAAGGTAATGGCATCAAGGTTTGCTTCAACCGGAATACTTAAACTGTTGCCGCCGGCAGGCAGCTGAACCTGTAGTGTGGCGATGCGTTGCGCTCCACTCCAGGTGCACAACAGCAATAAAAAAACTATAAGAAACGCATTTTTTTTTGGCTGTAGCATTTTATTATTTAGCAGCGGTTCCGTTTTGCAACGCCAATTCAAGCGCCTGGGTCGTAGTATAATATTTTGCTATCATGTTAGGTACTTCCCAGGCGGGCAAAGCACCGGCCTTCAGGTATTCGAGAAATTTTTCTGTCACACGCGCAAAATGGGTCTCATGACTTTCCCTGTACTTTTCCGGTATGATTACTTCCCATCCCGCTGCTGTTTTCCTGACATCAATACCCGGAAAGGCGGCTTGAATTTTTGTTAGGCCTGCCTGCAGCGCCGCAGCGAAAGTTTCAGTGGGCCCCCCATTGGGTTCGATATACAGAGACGGTTTAAACCCCTGCTCTGCGCCCTGCCTTATAACCAGTGAAGCCTTCGAACCCCGCATGATGGAATAGTGAGTATCGCCTGTTCCTTCCGGAGCTTTATATGCCCAGGTAACGGCAACCTTCGCATGAATGCCTTTTAGTTTGTAATTGATCTCCCCGTTGCTGAATACTTTCAATATGGTATCATTCGACACATCCTTGAGCAGGTAAGCAGGGAAACCATTAAGTTTTGTAATGGCATTGAACTGAGACAAAGAAATGGGTGTTTCCCAGCGACGGGCAGAAACAAGTTCAATGTCTTTCTGATAATCCAATGTCTTACCAGGGAAACATTCCCATTGCACAAGGTCTACCAGGTGTGTGGTTACATCTACAATACCCTCACCTTCCTGGGCTACATCCATGAACCAGGGCGGGCGGGTTAAAATATTGCCCGAAACGTATTTAAAAAAGTGGTGGACACTTTCTTTGGTCACTGCCGGATTTTCAGCGGTACCCTTTTCAAGTTCACCAAAAACAGCCGGCAAAAAAGAGAACTCACGCTGCAACATAGTGGTGATCTCGTACCGCTCTGTCATGATATCGTAGAGCAGCACATTGTTCTTTTCTGCTGTAGCGAAAGCAGTTTGCAGTGTAGCAAAATTGGCTTTGTCGATTGCCATGGGTTTATCAGCCAGCACGTGGTAACCGGCACCCAGGGCTTGCAGAATGTAGTCGGTTTTTTTTCCGTTGTTACCCGACATCACTACAACATTGCCCTTCTTTTCCTGGAGCATCCGTTGCATAAAATCAGGTCCGGTGTATACTTCTTCCTTCCAGGCTGTAGGGCTCTCTGCCCGGGTGTTGTAGCCTTTTATTCGCTCCAGGTGCAGCTGCACGTCGGCACCAGCCGGAGCATATACCTGCACAACAGAATCAACACCGGGGTACATGGTTTTTTGTACGAGGGCAGCGTGGAAGTGTCCCGGATCAAGGGTAATGAGCTTTATAGACTTATCCTTTACCCTTGCGCTTTGAGAGATGCTGCCGCAGGAGGCTGCGACAGACAACAAGGTCACAAATATCACAGCTCTCATATCGTGTTCTTCTTTCTCGTCACATAATTGGTTCCGTAAGGGAAGCGCTGTGGACGCGAAAGCAATTTGTTTGCTTCCACATGATCTTTGAACAGTTCTTTTTTCGGATCCCAAAACAGTTTGCCTTCAGTTTTCATGGCCGCGTGTGCGACCAGGCAGGCACTACAGGAGCGGTGGGCAACTTCTGCCGGACTGATGGTTGGCTTTTTACTTTGAATGCAGTCGAGCCAATTGGCATGCTGCTCCCTGCTTTCGTACAGATGTATCTCACGGGGACCAATAACCGAAGAAAGTATTTTGGGATCGCTGGCGCTGAAAGCCTTGTTCTGGGTTGTTCCTGAAGTTGGGTCGGTGGAAGTAACGCCCACGTCACCGCGGGAAACAAATATCCAGCCGTCGCTTCCTTCGAACTTTATACCGTTGGGATTCTTGCTGCTCAGGTACATGTCTACCCCATTGGCGTATTTCAATTTTGCCTCATAAGCTCCATGCACGTTCCACAACCCTTTGGCAGGGAACTCCGCGGTTGCTTCTGCTTCAATGGGGCCGGTTAGTTCTGTATTCATACCCCAGTGTGCAATATCTATGTGGTGCACGCCCCACCCGGTGATCATGCCGGCACCGAATTGCTCCAGGCGCAGCCATCCGCCGCGGGAGTTAGGGTCCGACTGTGAATGCACACGATCTAAAGTGTAATAAACCTGTGGAGTGGAACCCAGCCACATGTCGTAATTGAGCCCTTCTGGTAAAGGCATTTCAGCAGTGTTGCCACCGGAAGGGTCAGATGGAAGCCCGATACGAACGGTGTGTAGTTTTCCTATACGTCCGTTGCGTACGAGCTCGCAGGCTTTCTTGAACTGGGGCCATGGTGACACAGAACGTTGCTGGCTGCCCAGTTGGAAAGTGACGCCAGATTTTCTGACAGCATCACTCATACTACGTCCTTCCTCAATAGTAAGAGAAGTAGGTTTCTGCAGGTAGATGTGCTTGCC
>JBGTIL010000634.1:0-9831 GCA_041745695.1 Chitinophagaceae bacterium
TGATTTTTGGAATTTGCATCAGCAGCTTTCCAAAAGAGTCCCATCGGTTCCTGCCATAATCAATATGGTAGCCCTTTAGCGACAAAAATTCCAGTTGGGGGAAGGCTTCTCTTAAAATAACTTCAATTGGTCCGTCTCCAGCCAACAAAACAGTGCAATGCTGTGTTATTAAACTTTGTATGAGCGGAATGGAGCGGGTAGCGTGCCCTAGTCCCCAGTCGAGTGGAGCCACCAAAACGCGCGGCTGGCGTGACAAAGGGCTGGAATCCATGTTAATTTTTTTGGCTTTTGCTAAAAACTATACTAAATAGCGCGTAAAATAGTTAATTTGGAAAGGCAATATGATAAAGAAGACATTATACATGGCGATGCTGGTGACATTTATTGTTGCAACCAGCAGCTGTTCCAAAAACTATTATTCCGGTACAGGCAAAGGCAGTAAATGCGGTTGTCCCGGGAATCCGCGATGAAGAAACGTTATTAACTAAATGTGCAGCATGAAAAACCACGATCGCGATTTGCTAGTCCTCTTCAAAACTCCAACTCTTACCGGCGAAGCTTTAGATCAGCATGTTGAATGCCTTCACAAAGTGCTGGTGTCTGTAGAAAACACAGAAGCTTTCTGCACTGCCCACCAGCTGGCAACACGTATGAAGATCACAGACAAGCGAAAGCGCATACTCAAAGCAGTTAGTACGCCTGTGCTGAAGCCCTTCTTCTTCCTGATCAATAAAAATTAGTTCAGTTGTTCGAGCGCTGTGCGCAGCCTGGATAGCATTCCATCTATTTCTTCCTTTTTACAGGTGCCCACGCTGAGCCTGTACCAGGAAGAATCTGCAGGTGCGCCAAAGGCATAAAAAGGCACTACAGCCAGTCCTGCTACTTTTAAGATATAGGAAGTCACATCTGTTTGCGAGGCAAGCACTTCCCCCCGAAAGCCTCGTCCAACACAATCTATTTTCATCGTAAGATATATCGCAGCCTCAGGTGCAACTGCATCTACCGGTAGCCCTGCTGCCTTTAGCTCTATGAACCCATTGTAAATGCGCACCAGGCGCTCTTCCATTTCCTGCTTGAAATGCGCCAGGTAGGATTTGATAGCCTCCGTTTGATACAGGTATTTAGCCACTCCTTTTTGTTCTGCCATTGGTGCCCAGGCACCTACATGCGAAAGAATAGCTTTCATTTTATTAAGGATTTCAGCAGGTCCCAAACTCCAGCCCACTCTTACACCTGTTGCGGCAAACACTTTGCTTACAGCATCAATGTACACGGTGTAAGGTCGCATGGCAGGGTTCAGCGAAATAGGATCGTAGTGCTCAATCACTCCATAGGTCAGGTGCCAGTACATCTGGTCGTACATGAGGTAGAGCTTCTTTTCGTCGTCGCCCCTTCTTTCATTTTCTGCCACCACCAGCTGACAGATCTCTTCAAGATCCTTTTTTTGAAAAGTGGTGCCTGTAGGGTTCTGTGGTGAGCACAAAGAAATAAGCGTGGCACCTGCTAGATGCGGTTGAATATCTTCGGCCGTGGGCATAAATTTATTCTCTGCCTTTGCCTGTATGAGCACGTGTGTTCCTTCTACAAAGTGGGTGTAATGATTGTTGTTCCAGCTCGGCACTGCATAAATCACTTTGTCGCCCTTGTCGCAAATCGCCCTGTACAATGCATAGATCAGCGGGCGGCCGCCCGATGCCACCAAAATCTCATCCAGCCCGTATTCAAGGCCCTGGAAGGTTTGTACAAAAGCAGCGATAGCCTGCCTCAGATCCAGGTTGCCCTCGCCTAAAGGATAGTTGGTGAAGTGTTGCTGGTAAGCCTCGATGATGGCGGCTTCCAGCTCTTTCGGTATCGGAAAAATGGATGGATCAAAGTCGCCAACGGTAAAATTGAAAATGGTCTCGCCCTGGCGAATGCGCTCCCTGATCTCGCCACCCAGTTTTACTATTTCCGAACCAATCAGCGTGTGAGACAAATGCGACAACTTCATTACGGCAACTATTTCGGCAAATGTAAAAGGAATGACGGACACGCATTTCAATTTTGACAAGGCCGAAAAGATCTGTTGCAGCTGAAAATAGACCCTTCCCGTTGTACAAGGCACCGCACAACGAAACGTTGGCAGGCAACCCTTCCAGGCCATTACGAACCCTAAAAAACGCCCGCACCCGTGAACGACTGCAATACATTGGTTTTTGTGGCCCACCAACTTTACAGTAAGTTTAGAGCTCAAAAATTTTGTAGATGAGGACATTTTTCTTTTTCCTGCTTTCTGTGCTTTTTGCATCGGCCAGTGCACAAAAAGTTTCGCTGGATCAGTTTAAAAATTGGAAGCCACGCAACATAGGCCCCGCGGGCATGAGCGGCAGGGTAACCGCCGTGGATGTAGTAGTGAACAAGCCCGATGTGTGGTACGTAGGCGCAGCCTCCGGAGGTGTATGGAAAACAGAAAATGCAGGCGCGAACTGGCAGCCTCTCTTCGAAGAACAATCAACACTCAATATTGGATCTATCGCCATACAGCAAAGCAATCCAAACATTGTTTGGGCTGGGACCGGCGAGGGTAATCCGCGCAATTCGCTCAACATTGGTGAAGGCATTTACAAAACCATGGATGGCGGAAAAACATGGAAAAAAATGGGCCTGGAAAAAACCCGCAACATTCATCGCATCCTTATCGATCCCACCAATCCATCTACGGTCTATGCCGGCGTAATCGGCAACCCTTACGCCGAACATCCGGACAGAGGAGTCTTTAAAACCACCGACGGCGGTGCTACCTGGAACCGGATTCTCTACACCAACGATTCCTCAGGCGTCGGAGACATGGTGATGGATCCTTCCAATCCCAACAAACTGATCGTGAATATGTGGCAACACCGCCGCACACCATGGAGCTTTAAGAGCGGTGGTCCGGGTAGCGGGCTTTACCTCACTTACGATGGGGGCAAAACCTGGAAAAAGCTGGGCAAAGAAGATGGCCTGCCTGCCGGTAACTTCGGGCGCATAGGCATTGCTTTCGCACCCAGCATGCCCTCCCGGGTGTATGCCATGGTTGAAGCAACGAAAAACGGATTTTATAAAAGCGATGATGGCGGTTCCAAATGGGAACTAATAACTGCCGACCCAAAGATTGTTACCAACCGGCCATTTTATTTTCAGGACATCGCCGTAGATACAAAAAACGAAAACCGGGTATACAGCATACACGACATAGTAGAAGTGAGCGAAGACGGCGGCAAGAACTTCCGCACTATGCTCCCCTACTTCGGCATCCACCCCGATCACCATGCCTGGTTTATTCACCCAGATAACCCCGATTTTATTTTGGATGGAAACGACGGTGGTATCGGTATCTCCCGCGATAGGGGCAAAACCTGGACCTTCGATGACAAGCTTCCTTTCGGCCAGTTTTACCACATCAACGTTGACAATGAAATTCCTTACAACGTAATGGGTGGCATGCAGGACAATGGCAGCTGGCATGGCCCTGCTTATACCTGGACTAATGGCGGCATTCGCAACTACCAATGGAATAATGTAGGTGGGGGCGACGGCTTTGATGTAATGCCCGACCCCGACGATGCTGCCTGGGTGTACAGCATGAGCCAGGGAGGCAACCTGGGGCGCATCAATTACAAAACCGGTGAGCGCTGGTTTACACGCCCGCCTTCTACTGTACTCAATCAAAAATTCCGTTTTAACTGGAATGCTGCCATTGCTCAGGATCCTTTCGATAAAGCCACTATTTATTATGGCAGCCACCTCGTGCACAAGAGCACTGATAAAGGCGCCAGCTGGCAAACCATTTCACCCGACCTTACTACCAACAATGCCGAACAGCAAAAGCAGGACGACAACGGTGGACTAACCCTCGACGTAACAGGCGCGGAAAATTACACTACCATCCTGGCAATTGCTCCATCTTTCAAAGAGCAGGGTACCATATGGGTTGGCACTGATGATGGCAACGTTCAACTCACAAGAGATGGCGGAAAAACCTGGACCAACTTCCGCAACAAACTACCCGGACTAAAGCCCGGAGCATGGATTCCACAGGTAAGGGCCAGTAAACACAATGCAGGAGAAGCCTTTGTTGTAGCCAATGACTACCGCCGCGGTGATTTTGCCGCCTACATCTTTCGCACAACAGATTATGGCAACACGTGGACGCGCATGGTCGATGATAAAAAAGTACGCGGTTATGCATTAACGGTACTCCAGGATCCTACAGAGCCCAACCTGATTTTCGTTGGTACAGAGCATGGGTTATTCATTTCCTTCGACAACGGCGGAACATTCCAGCAGTGGAAATCGGGCTATCCAAACATATCCACCTACGATCTTGCTATACAGGAAAGAGAAGCAGACCTGGCTATCGCCACTTTTGGAAGAACGCTTTGGGTGCTGGATGATATCCGGCCACTCCGCGCCATCGCAAAGAATAATGGGCGCACCTTTCCAGCAAAACTGAAGGCATTCTCCCCACCTGATGCTTACCAGGCCGGTTACAGACCTGCCACGGGATACGAGTGGAGCACGTATGGTTTATATGAAGGAGAGAACCGCCGTCGGGGTGCCCCTGTTTCCTATTATATTACGCCAACAAAAGATACCACGAAGGCCGGCGCCGATAGCCTGCAGGTAAGGATCTACAACGACCGCAATGAGGTGGTGCGCAACCTGAAATGGAAAGCCGACACGGGTTTCAACCGACAGTGGTGGGGCATGGAAGAAAGAGGGTTCCGTTCGCCCAGCCTGCCCAGACCCCGCCCGGGTGCACCCGAAACCGCAGGATTACCCGTGTTTCCAGGCACGTACAAGGTAGTGCTGACACTGGCTGGCAGTAGCGACTCTACCATGCTTACCATAAAAGATGATCCCCGTATCAATAAGACCGATGACGTAAAAAGGGCTCAGCGTACGGTGCTTGATAGATTGCGCAAGAGCACAGATAAGCTGATCGAGGGCATAGATCGCCTGACGGAATCTGAAGAAACCCTCGGAAAAATAACAGCGCAGTTGCGGGGCCTTGAAGGAAAGAATAATGATTCGTTGAGAAAGAGAACAACAGCGATGCAGGATTCTATAAAAATTATTCGCGAAGCCATCAGTGGCAAGGTATCTGATCGGCAGGGTTTATCACGCCCGCAGGATGTAACGGTGATGAGTACCCTGCAAACGGCGCAGCAGTATATTTTTGCTAAAAGCCTGGCGCCGGGAGCACAGGAAGAAGCGCTGGTTAAAAACGCCGAAACCGTAATCGCCGCAACACTGCAGCGTATGAACGCTTTTTATGAAACCAAATGGAAAGCTTACAGAAAGCAGGTGGAAGATACCCGCGTTGATCTGTTTAAAGACTACCAGCCGATACAGTAAGCAGCTGGCGACTGTGATGGCGTGCCCCGCGGCGGGTCGGGCTTTCCACTGCAAGTTCCTGCTGCCAGAAGCTGGCTGCAGGAAGCTTTCCGCTGCAATCCCTCACGCAGCAACTGCCCTCCTGTTACTTAAGCTCATGACATCCAACTGAAATAAAAGCGAGGCTCCCATTGTAAAATTGGTAGCCTCGCTTTTAGCACTACCCTTCACGCCGCGGAGGTGGAGGTAGCCGCTTTGTCGGCGGCGGCGGCGGCGGAAGGCATGCAGCTTTTTTCTTTTTAGCACCTGCTTCGGGTGCAGTGCCCGGCTCCATGGGCGGTGGAGGCGGAGGTACCGGAAATACAGGGCTGGCGATAACAGGTTCCGCCGGGGGAGGCGGTGGATCTTTTTGCATGGGCTTTTGCGCCTGCGCCGTACTAATCAATAAACAACTGCCGACAACTAATAAAAATTGCTTCATACATGATAGGTTTGGTGCAGGATGCCGGCATCTTTTTTTTCCATAATAATCGTTACAGCATCTTGCTTACTTTGTAAGGGGCATTGTTGGTAAGGATTGATACATTCGCTTCTCAAACAGGACAATGGAATTTTTGCGCAAGGATCGGTCTGATGAAGAGTTGATCAGGCTTTATAAAAGCCTGCTGTGGCCGCGGCTTATTGAAGAAAAAATGTTGGTCCTGCTCCGCCAGGGGCGCATTTCAAAATGGTTCAGTGGCATCGGGCAGGAAGCCATTTCAGTAGGTGCTACTTTGGCAATGCACTCAGACGAATGGATCATGCCCCTGCACCGCAACCTGGGTGTTTTCACTTGCCGCAACATGCCGCTGCATCGCTTGTTTAAGCAATGGCAGGGTGCCCAGGACGGGTATAGTAAAGGCCGGGAGCGCAGCTTTCATTTTGGCAGCACGCAGCACTATATCTGTGGTATGATCTCCCACCTGGGTCCGCAACTCGCCATAGCCGACGGTGTGGCGCTGGCGTACAAATTGAAAGGTGAAGCCAAGGCTTCGCTGGCTTTTACCGGCGATGGTGGCACCAGCGAAGGCGATTTTCACGAAGCCCTCAACACCGCAGCCGTGTGGGATTTACCCGTGATCTTCATCATTGAAAACAATGGGTATGGACTTAGTACACCGGTTAACGAACAATACCGCTGCGCACAGCTGGCAGACCGTGCTAAAGGGTACGGGATGGAGAGCGTGGTGATAGATGGTAATAATATTCTTACCGTTTACGACACCATCAAAGGCGTTCGCGATTACTGTATCCGCGAGCAAAAGCCATACCTCATAGAATGCATGACCTTCCGCATGCGCGGCCATGAAGAAGCGAGTGGTACAAAGTATATACCGCCTGAACTATTTCAAACCTGGAGCGAAAAAGACCCAATCAAAAACTATGAAGCCTGGCTGATAGCAGAAGGGGTGTTCACCCCTGCAATGATTGAAGAGGTCCGCTTCGGACAGAAAGCACAGATCGAAGAAGAGCTGCGCCTGGGCTTCGAAAGTCAACCAATGATTGTAAGCACTGCCAATGAGCTTGCAGATCTGTACCATGCCCCGATAACCCCTGCGTCGGGCATAGCCCCGCAAAATGTTTCCACTCCGGCCCAGCGTGGGGAGTTGCGTTTTATTGATGCCATCAAAGAAGGCCTGCAGCAGTCAATGACCCAACATCCAAACCTCGTTTTGATGGGACAGGACATTGCTGAGTACGGTGGGGCATTCAAGATCACGGAAGGTTTGGTAGAGGAGTTTGGTAAACACCGGGTGCGCAATACACCGCTTTGTGAAAGTGCTATTGTAGGTGCCTGCCTGGGCTTGTCGCTTGAAGGCTTTAAGAGCATAATGGAAATGCAGTTTGCTGATTTTGCCACTGTGGGTTTTAACCAGATCACCAACAACCTCGCTAAGCTCCACTACCGGTGGGGCGCACCTGCAGATGTGGTGATCCGTATGCCCACTGGTGGTGGTGTAGGCGCAGGTCCTTTCCATAGTCAGAGCAATGAAGCCTGGTTTGTAAAAACCCCGGGCTTAAAGGTTGTGTACCCGGCTACTCCGGCTGATGCCAAAGGCCTGCTGATTGCCGCTATTAATGACCCCAACCCGGTATTGTATTTTGAGCACAAGGCATTGTACCGCAGTGTGAGCGGACCCGTAGCAGCAACCTATGATGAAGTGGAGATCGGCAAGGCGCGGCATGTGCAGGCTGGCCAAGACCTGTCTATCATTACTTATGGTGCCGGCGTGCACTGGGCAGAGGATTATGCCTCCGGGCATCCGGAGATATCGATCGATATCCTGGACCTAAGAACGTTGCTGCCCTTGGATTACACTGCTATTAAAGCAGCTGTGAAACGCACGGGTAAAGTGTTACTGCTTCATGAAGACACACTCATTGGCGGCATCGGCGGCGAAATTGCTGCATGGATCAGCCAGCACTGTTTCGAAATGCTGGATGCGCCTATCATGCGTTGCGCCTCCCTCGACACAGCAGTTCCATTTAATATAGAACTCGAAAATAATTTCTTAGCTAAAAGCAGGCTGGGAGCGGTGGTGGAGAAGCTATTGCTTTATTGAGGTAAAGTTTTTGCCGCAAAGACTCAAAGGCACGAAGGAGCGCAAAGGGAGCAGATTAGGAAGGGCCGTCTTTGCGAGGCACGAAGCAATCTCTCAGATGGAACTACTTCACCACATAGAAAATTAGGCACATAGACAAGAAAAGGTATCCTTGCGCTCCTTTCCGTCTTAGCGGCTTTGCGGCAAAAATGCTTAGGAACACAAAGGCATCGGTGTACTCCCGTCCTTCTATACACTTATCGTTTTTCCTGAGAGATTGCTTCGTGCCTCGCAATGACCGCCTGATCCAACTTCATCCCTCCGTGTTCCTCCCTGTCCCCCTGCCGACGTGGTTCTCCCTTTGCGTTACTTTCCGTCTTAGCGGCTTGGTGGCGAATCTGCTTTATTTCTCTTCTTCTCTGCCCGGCTTGCCCTTTTTGCTTCCCGCTTTTGCTCATCCTTCTGCAGGCCACCGAACCTGAGACCTATGTGAACATCAGCCTGCTTCGAGTCGCCGAGCATTGCCGATAGAATGCTTCCCGAACCCAGAAACAATGGACCGGCTCTTAAAGACAAACCAGCATTGAATTGGGTAAGGCTGTTGTGGTTGATAGGCAGATAAATACCAAAGGCTCTTCCCTCGTACCTGGGTGTTAGTGTAAAGCTTGAATAATAGCGTCCGCTGAAATCCGCATTCGTAACCAGGGGTAGCTGTGCCGCCAGACTTGCATAAAATCCGCGATGCAGGTGGTAATCCAAGTCAAGCTGTAAGGTAGAAGGCAGCGACACACTGTAGTCACCGTCATTACTTGTGATGGGCGTGAAGAACTGCGGCTTGGTACGGAAGAAGCTGTCGTAATCGTCGATGTTGGTTTGAGAAAGTTGCTTCAGGTAAAACCGCTCGTTACCGGTGATGCTGATTTCGTATCCTCCGCTCCTCGAGGGATCTGTTTTATATTTTACTTTTCCCAGGTCGAGTAAGGCAAGTCCTGCGCGGAATCTATACTTGTTCCTATCTCTCATTTCAGCAGCATTACCTGAATTTTCCTGTTGCGGCCGGTACTCGTACACAAATCCAATATCTCCTCCAAATCCAACGCCTTCTAATTTAAAAGCATTGTCGATCTCAAAGTCTGCGATCTCTATCCCACCAAATCCTGCCGATACCCTGCCGGTCGTATTGGATAAATAAGCATCCTGCAAAAGGATATCATCATTGATAGTGCCCTTGAAGTTTCCAATATCAATGTATCCATTAGCCACACCGGCGAGGTACTTTAAGGTGATACCTCCCTTTAAAAAATGTTGACCCCTTTCGGAAAGAACCTGTCCGAAACTCGCTCCGAATTCTGTCCAGGAGTTGATGGCAATTTCCATGTTCTGATTTGAAGCAATGGTATAGGGGAGCTGCGCGTTATTCCGAAGGTCATTGTTTAACTGATCCGCCAGTCTGCCATCAAGGTTGATAACATTGGCCAGTGTGCGGGCACGTGTTGTGATAGCAACACTTGATTTTTTGCCTGCATTGAACATAAACGAAGGTCCATGTATATCAACATGCGCCATGCCTGTGGAGATGCCGGCATTGGCTCCCACCAACTGGCTTCTCATGCTATCGGCACTCGCAGATGTGAGAAAAGATTTAAGCTTAAAAGAAGCCTTGTCATTACCAGCAAATGTGCTGATAGAAAACAGGTTGATGTCATAACGGTAACGGCTGTCCGCAATATTTGCCGGGTTAAAAAATACGCCGTTCACACCGGTGTAATTTCCGGCGCGGTAGCCAGGAAAGTCCTGGGCCGACAAGTTCAGGGCGTTGGCAATCAAAAAGCAGGAGGCTAAGAAAAACTTCATGTAGTTTGTTTTGGGGTAATAGTAATGGTTGATCAAA
>JBGTIL010000635.1:0-7206 GCA_041745695.1 Chitinophagaceae bacterium
TATTAACTTTATAACATGCTTAAGAGGAAATGAATTTACTCCTTTTACAAAAGCAAAAAACGTGGCAAGACTGGCGTTTTGTAAAATTTTTGAGACCGGGTGGTGCTTACAGCAAAGGCTAAGGTAAAAAGCTTAAATCGAATAACTTTCAAAGACATCACCTTAAAGTGAAAAAAAGATTTCTAATTAGCTGCGTATGGTACCGGGCGGGATGGAAATTTACAGGATAAAACTGATGTTGTGTGGCGTTCTTCTGCCCTAATTAAAGAGTTTTCCAAGTTGTTGTTCCGAAGTTTCATCTAATTTAATTTGTATTATTTTATCAGACACAATTTGTAAGTCAGTCTTAAATGAATACGTTTTCCCATTCTTTACTGAAACAGCAATAAGTTGCACTTTGGCTCCCACAGGCAAATTTTGAAAGCCTGAATTGAACTTTTTTTCTGCAAATGAAAAGTATTGGCTTTGCACTACACTATTGATATTTCTGAAAACGAGGTAAACATATGCACTCGTCACACTGTCATTGTGGTTGAATACATATTGTAAATCAGTTATATTTGGTTCATCATAAAATCTGTCCATGGCACACAACTGGCTTTCTGGACAAATTTCATCTAATGCTTCTTTAAAAGAGAACGGTCGTCGGCATCATCATCTTCGAGGAGAATTTTTTTAGTGCAATTCTCTGATTTATTTAATAACACGTGTTAATTAAAAATAAACTTTTGCTAATACACTGGCAACTTTACCCTGGTAAAGAGGAGAGATAATAAGACTTCTACAAAAGCCAAAAATTTTAGTTTACCCTTATCAAAACAGAACCAATCAGTAAAAAAGCAAAACAAGCTCTGCCTTTGCTGGCAGCCCTGGAAACATTTGGTTGGTAAGAATGCGGTATTTTGTTTGTTCCGCTAACTTAAGCTTTGTGCTGGTGGAATAAAAGTTGGACCTTAACGTTGGAATCCGTCCCTGGTTTGGCAACAGCAACAGATAAATATGCAAAAAATTTTATTGGTGGAGGACGACCCCGAAATTACCCGGCTTATCAATCTTCACTTTGATACTGCACACTATCACGTTACCTCCTGCGCTACCGGTAAGGAAGCCTTAAAAAACATAGAGACTGATAGTTATAATCTTATCATACTTGATATTTCGCTGCCCGACAGCAACGGTTTAGAGATTTGCAAAAAGTTAAGGACTACAGACACGCAAACCCCGGTAATGATGCTTACCTGCCATGCTGAGGAAGCTGATAAAGTAGTAGCTCTGGAATTGGGGGCAGATGATTATGTAACAAAGCCCTTTGGCATTCTTGAATTGATGGCAAGAGTAAAAGCTATCATGCGCAGGGCCGGTTCCCGTACAGTGCCCGATGCTACGGAACAAAAACCAATAATATTTGCCGATCTTATGATTGATGCGGATAAACACAAGGCCTGCATAAACGGAGTGCGTCTCGATTTAACGGCAAAAGAATTTGACTTGTTGTTTTTACTGGCGAGCAATCCTGGAAAAACGTTTAGCCGGAAAGACTTACTTCAACAAGTATGGGGCTTTGCTTTTGCAGGTTACGAACATACGGTAACATCACACATTAACCGCTTGCGGCTAAAGTTAGAAAACGATTTGGCTCACCCTGCCTATATTTTAACTGCCTGGGGTTCAGGGTACCGATTTGCCGAATGAGACAGCGGAAGCCTACCATATTCCGCCGCTTTGCTGTTGTGATATTCACGCTTATTACTGTGTTAGGATTGCTGTTCATCATCATTACCTACTTATCTACAAGGCATTACCATGAGGCCAGTACGCAATTGCTGAATAAAGAGGTAGCCAAACATATAGCGCAGTTTACGTCACCGTTTACGCCATCAGGAATCAACAAGCCAAAAGCGGATTCTGTTTTCAAAGATGCCATGGTATTAAGCCCAAGTGCGGAAGTATATTTCCTGGATACCGGCGGAAAAGTCATCGCCTTTCATGCCTCGGAAAAGGAGATCAGGAATTGGGACATTGCCTTGCCGCCGATAAAAAAATACATTGAAGCGAAGGGAGAAGCATACATAAAAGGATCAGATCCCAAAGATCCCGCCTCTTCAAAAATATTCTCGGCCGCAGTGGTGCAGGAGGGGGACAAAACACTTGGCTACATCTATGTTATTCTTGGCAGCAAACAATCCGAAAGCCTTACGGGTGTGCTCTTTGGCAGTCATATTTTTAGTCTTGCGATCAAAGCTTTTGCTGTCGTCATTCTTCTTTCGCTTCTTATCAGCTTTTTATATTTAGGCCGCATGCGCAAGAATTTTCAACAAATGATTGCCATACTGGAGCGGTTTGAAGGAGGTGATTATACGGCCAGGTTTGCATTAAGAAAGCAGGATGAACTGGAGCCTGTTACGCAGGCGTTTAATAAGATGGCCGACCTTCTTTCAACGACAATTACAAAACTCACCCGGTCGGAAGCGGAGCGTAAAAACTTTATAGCCATTATATCGCACGATTTAAGAACGCCCCTTTCCATTGCCCGTGGGTTTACGGAAACGCTGTTGTTGAAACGGGAGAAAGGCGACATAACAGAGGAAGAGCAGGAACAATATGCCCAACTAATTTATAGTAAAATGCTACAGATAGAGGACATGGTAAAGCAGTTGTTTGAGCTATCGAAAATGGATGCGGTGGAATTTAAGCCAAAAATGGAGCCTTTTGTTCTGTCGGAAATAGTGCAGGAAGCGGTTAATAATTTTCAACTGATAGCAGCGGAGAGAAGGGTAGAAGTAAAGTGTACTCAATGCCTTTACCATGTTTGGATCAATGCCGACATCAGCATGATGGACCGGGTGGTGCAAAACTTATTAGACAATGCGGTGAAAAGCACACCCGAAGGTGGCTCTGTAAAGGCTTCTATTATGGTTGACGGAAACGAATTGCAAATTAAAATTGAAAATGATGGGCCGCCTTTGTCAATTGATTTGCTGCAATGGATCAATTATTTTAAAGAGGAAGATGTTCTGGCTGACAAGCGGCCCCAAAAATTAGGATTGGGTCTGGTCATCGTACAAAAAATGCTTCACCTTCATCATACTTCCTTGAAAGCATACAGCCTCGACGGGTGGAATGTATTTACATTCGGTGTGCCTGTCTACGAAGTTCCTTCCTGATACCTGACATTGTTAAAAACTGTATCGTGATTTAGTACACAAACGGTACACTTCTGTGATAATTTTTTTGGGGCATGGAGCGGCGTTTGTACCCGTTCGGTAGTAAATAGTTCCATTTACTCCAAAAAAAAACTTTCAATGAAAAAAATTCTTATCGCGATAACCGCTGGTGCTTTTTTCTTTTCCTGCGAAAAAGATCCTGAGTCAGGTGAAAGCATGAAAGAAACCGATTTGCTTTTAGAGACAGCAGCGCAGCAAAGAGGTATGAACAGGGAAGATTTTATGAAAACCCTTGTGAACACAGGCAAGTTCACGGCTCAACAAAATGTTTTTTTCCTAGTGCCTTGGCTATTGACTTTTCAAAGAAGTGGGTAACGCTTCCTCTCTATAAAGGCATCGGGCCAAGTGGAAATCCTACTTATTTTATTATTACCGAAAGTGCCGATTTTGAGATAGCTAAAGTAATGGGAGCTAATTTTTCGCCCAAGTTGATGAATGGCCGTGGAAGCCCTGGCAGCCAGCAGGTAACTATTGAGAACGGGATGATCAAGTTCAAGGGTGACGTGAATTTTGCTCCTGTACGTTCGTTAACTCCCGGGCCTTTTCCTAAGACATTTCCGCCGGCTACAGCCCAACCTGGTTCTGTGGGCGACGCAGAGTATTCGCCCCTGATCGTTTTGCCAAGCGGCTCGGTAATGAGCGTCTCTATTGTGGCCAATGCTACCGGTACGCACGACCATTTGGTTAGCGTGGATTATGCAAAAGGAACAGTGGTATTTGAACTGCTTGACGGCTTTGAAGGAGGCGAGCAGTATTATTATCATCTTGTAACAGAATCATCTGATATGGGTGCCGCTACCATTGAGCGGGGAACTTATACGCCACGCCTAGCCAGCCTTCCTTCCTTTGGCAAGAGTATGCCAAGCGATAACTCAGCTTTATTAGGATTTGCACCCACTGCTAACGGTGAAACAGGCGCTAACAACCCTAAACGCCAGGGATTAAATTCCACTATACTTGATGGAAATGCTTTCGACCCGATCAATGTTTTCCCTCTGGATCCGGACAACAACAAAAAAGATAATAACAATTATAGTCCAATGTGGGATGCGCATATTTATATCTGGACGGATGCAGCTATCCAGGCCGGTCTGCGCAGGCAGGTAAAAAGCATGACCGATTTACAGGGACTGTTTACCGCCGGTACGGTTGTGAATCTTCCGGTGAATACGGGTAATCCTAACCCGCTGGTGGCAGGTTTAAAAGCTACAGGTGCTATTATTAATTGCCCTGTAATTGCACAGCCTAAATAAAAAATACTGTCTTCGTGGAAACTAAAAAGCTGCACTACCGGTGCAGCTTTTTACTTAAAAAATTTGGTTTTGGGGCCGAAAGCCGGATCGAATAGACCGGGCACTCCAAGCAAGGCAGGTAATTCATGGATAACAGGGTTAATCCAATGTGTAGTAGTACTCAAACAGCACCTTAAAAAGCTGGCACACAGATGAGCTTGGGGTCCCTAAACTCCGCATCGTTTCGACAATTCAAATCAGTATACAAACGGTACACTTCTGTGATAACTTTTTTGGGGCATGGAGCCAAGTTTGTTCCTGTTTGTACTCCAACTGTTAATCACATAAAAAAAATAAATATGAAACAGAAAATTAATTTTTTCGCCATTGTTTTTGTTATGACCTTCTGCCTTTTTCAAAACGATGCCGTTGCACAAGATATGAAGAACGAAAAGGGCAAAGACATGAAAATCGAAGAAGACGGCAGCAAAATGAAGATGAGCATGGATGAGATGAAAAGCTGGCCGATGGCTTCTCAAATGGCGGTAAAAGAACAAATGGACTTGTATGGCAAACCAGCTGAAATGACGCCTACTACGGTTGTTTGGCATAACAATGGCCCCTGGAAAAAGACAATTATTTCCAAAATGGAAAACAAACACGACTTCCCGAAAACACATATGGATTGCATGGAACAGTGTGTGAGCTATAAAGTTCCAATAGATAAGTATGATGACCTGGCGCAGTTTGACGGCAGTGTAACCGTTGACAGAACACAGGGTTTATTGGCAGCCCGTTGCGACAAAGAAGAAAATAACTTTCTGGCGCTCAACCTTGCGCATGATGTAATTACAGGCAATAAGTCGGTGGAAGAAGCAAGAAAAGCTTATGGCGAAATGATTAAGCAGGCGATGGCTGGTAACAAACCGGAGTACATGAAGAAACTGACGTTTAGCAGCAACATGAATGCGGCCGACCCGGATGTAATGACAGTTGGCATGAAATAAACTCCCTACAGGCTTATCCCTAAAAATAAAAAACAATGAAACATAAAATTATCTCACCACCAATCCTGAAAACAATATTCACTCTGCTAATTGGCAGCCTTGTGTTAACCTCATGCGATAAAGACGATGATGACGACAACGGCGACAACTACAAAGGATACATTTATACCAGCAACAATTCTTCAACCGGTAATGGAATAATAGCCCTTGGAAGAAACAGCGATGGTACGGTCACTGAACTTCCGGGTTCACCCTATACTACCGGAAATAATGGCGATGCGGTTGAAGGAGATTTTGATACACAATGGGCCCTGAGAATCGTAGGTGATTTTCTGCTTGCTGTTAATGCAGGCAACAATCCTGTTAATGGCAGCATTTCTGTTTTCAAAATCAATAGAAAAGACGGGAGCCTGACCCAGGTAGATCAAAATACTGCTACACCGGCTATGGATAATGTGGATTCCCGGGGAGTAAGGCCCGCTTCTATTGCTGCAAAAGATATTGGTGGCACATCATGGGTGGTCGTGGCCAATCAACACTCCAATCCAAATTTTCAAATGAGCCCGGCGGTCGCTTTTGGCAGTGTGGCCTCCACGCCACTCAGAAACGTAGCCATTTTTGCTTTCAATAAAACTACCGGCCTACTTGAATATAAAAGCATCGGGGCAACTTACATGGATGGAAATAATGGCGGCCCTACAACCATAGAGTTTAATACAGCAGGAACCAAAATTGCCGTATCAACCTGGGGGGTTACCCATTTTATGACACCGGATGCCGACCTTACAAAACAAAAGCCCAGCCGTTTATATGTCTATAATTTTTCTGCCGGCACACTTACCCAAACGGGGATATATGAAGAAGTGGGTGTATCGGGAAGTATTGGTTTTTCATGGAGTCCAAACGATCAATACATCTACTTATCAAACTTTAATCTGCACTCATCAAAAGAGGAAAATAGTGTAACGGTGCACGATGGGTCAACAGGCGCTAAGATTCAAAACTTTGCCACCGGCGGAAGAAACGATGAGGGTTGCTGGACCTGGGTAAGCCTTGACAGAACCAAATTATATGTAGTAAGCTTTGGCGAAAATGTAGTAAGTGTTTTTGATATAGGCAGTGACAACAAGTTGGCAAAAACGTTAACGCCCAATTTCTTCATGCGTAAGGGCAATCCACCCCCAGGTGATTCAAAGGACCTGTATCAAACTTCTGATGGGTATTTATATGTAGCAGGTTCTTATCAAACACATTCAATTGTAGCATATAGAACAGGTGGGTCGGGTGCTTTAACAGAGATAAGCGGCTCACCGTATGCGGTACCATCTTCGGTTGCAAAAACAAAAGATCAGCATGCTTACCTGGGCCTGACCGGTTTTGAAAAGTAGATTTAAAACGATGAAAAGTCAGTAAAAAAATAAATTCATGAAATCATTATCAAATACGTTCACAATTATGCGAAACTGGATTTTCGTCATCCTGTTGGTTAGCCTGGCAGCATGTAATAAAAACGACAATGACATACCCTCAGGCGAGTTAAACACAGCTGACCAGCCCACTGACGTAATAGTCGCTACAAACATTCTCGTTCGGGTTAGCGATCTGCCCGCCCCCGACCCCGCGAACTCGGCCGTCAACTGGCCGCAGGTGCTTATGGAGCAGCCGGCCGGGGCCCGCTTTCAGGTGCCCCAGGGATTTGCCATCAACCTATTCGCCAAAGTCCCAAATGCCCGCTTGCTGGCT
>JBGTIL010000636.1:0-4060 GCA_041745695.1 Chitinophagaceae bacterium
GAGAAAGCCGGACATGCCTTTTGTTACCAATGATCCGAAATATGGAAAGGTTTACCGGATTGCTGATAAAGAAGAAATGCTGAAACTGCTGGAGGCAGAAAAAGGCCTTGCATGGACAGCCCACGCCCGCACAAAGGGATCGACCGGCTACCCGGATAAGTATAAAGAGGAAGCCTTCTTTAAATCAGACCGGTTTTTTGGTGCCGCATGGAAAGCCATCCCGGCCGACCTATCTACCGAACGCCTCAGCAGAAGGGTTTTCGACCTGATGGACGACATGGCCAACTGGGGCTTAAAAAAGTATGCCATTGCCGAAGCGGACTTGTTTACCATTGAGCCGGAAAACGAGATGTGGGCTCATTTAAATATCAATTACCTGCAAATGGATAAAATACCCAAGTATACAGAAGATGGCTGGCAGCCGGTACTTACGGCCATGGAAAATGGCAAGTTCTTTTCATCAACCGGGGAAGTTTTATTGCCGTCGTTTACCGTAAACGGCAAGCAATCCGGCGATACGCTTAAATTAGGGAGCAACGGTAAGGCAAAGGTAAATTTTGAAGTACAATGGACTTTCCCGTTAAATTTTGCCGAGATTATTTCCGGCGATGGCAAACAGGTATACCGCGAAAAGATCAACCTGGAGGATACCCAAGCCTTTGGCCAAAAGAAATTCTCCATCAATGCCGATCTTAAAGACCGGAAATGGGTAAGATTGGAAGTTTGGGATGCTGCTGTGAATGGGGCGTTTACGCAGTTTGTGTGGCTGGAGTAAAAGATTAATTTCATTCCTTCAGGGAAATTAATAAAAATCCTCAGTTGGTACGAGCTAACTTAATACTGGAGATAGGATAAAGTAATAACGCCGACTATAAGAGACTATGCGGGGAAGTGAAAGAAAAATCAAAATTTTAAAAACCAATCATTTTCAGTAATTTCAAAAAAAGTACCATGATCTCTAAAGAAAAAGTTATTGATAGTTTAAAAAATTTACCCGATAGTTTTTCTATTGACGAACTGATCGACCAGCTTTTATTCATCGAAAAAGTGGAAAAGGGGTTAGCTCAATCAGAAAAAGGGGAAGTATATACTACCGAACAAGCGAAAGAACTGGTTAGGGGTTGATGCTCATACACAGAAGACCCTATGCAGAAGTGAAGGGGGGTTATCGTCCCGCTGGCTTTACCTTGCTTTCTTTGAGTTTCGTCTGAATATATTCTTTCAGTTCGGCATAGGTCATATTCTGTGTTTCGGCGCTAACTTTGTCTCTGATGTCCCGCATCATTTTTACGGCGTCAAATGTCTTTTCTTTCTTAATCGTTTCCATAATTAATAAGGTCTTTAGGACTCCTTATTTCTATCATTTGGTAGCCTAACCGAAGGTTTACCGAATTATAGCCTTTTATTCTGTCCAGGTTTACAATATGCTTAAAATTCCAGCTTGTTAAAACGTCTACTTTGTTTATTGTCGCCAGGGCGATATGCCTGCAATCTGCTATACTTGTTTTGCCTATAACTTTCTCCGCAACATACGTTTCCGCAAGTTGAACCGCCTCTTCGGTCAATTCTACCCGTTCAAACATGTCAGCAGAATAGTTGTAAAGCAATTCTCTGACCTTTTGTGGCGCATGAATCAGTTCAAGGTCGAGCAAGTCTGACACTAAGAAAATCACTTCCCGGTTTTCAAGTCGCTGAAACAGTGCAGTAGTAGCTTCTTTAAACTCCTCGTCAAAGTAACCGCCAACTATAGAAGTGTCTATGTAAATCCGTTGTTTCATTTCTATCTCAAATTTACGAACTTTTGCCGGTGCATTTCAGGATTGTCATTTTAGCAGGCTCATTCAGCCTTTTGTTTTCTCCGCACCGTCTCCTCTTATGGGATGTGCTGGGGCAAGGGACGCTGCGGCTGTGCCAAATCTTTACAGCCTGTTTATCGCTCTTCTAACTGACACAGCCTGCATAAAAAAAAATTTGAAACAATGCAATAACTAAATGTACGGCAAAGTCCCTTTCCCTTACTGATGCTCATATACAGGAGACTATGCGGAGAAGGGAAGTGAAACGCAGTCAGCGGCTGGTTATACCTTATCTATTCCAAGTTGAAAACACAATGCGTCTATTATTTCCCTCTGTTTAGTTGGATCTCCGATTTCTCCGTATAGTAACGAAAGCCTTTGCTTGTCCAGCGTTCGGATTTGATGACAAAGAATAATCGACTCGTTGCTCAGTCCGAAATTGTTTGCATAGATTAAGGCTTCATTAGGATATATTCTTCTATCTGGCTTTCGGGTGGTAATCGGAATTACGTTAACGATATTCAGTAAATCGTTGATATCATCTTCGCTGATAATAAGAACAGGTCTGGATTTACCTTGTTCGGAACCAATAACAGGATCGAGGTTCGCCCGATATATAGACCATCTTTTTATTGTCATAAGGTTTCATGATCGATGGAATCAAAATCCTGATGAATTTCTTGAATATCGGCAAGAAACAACGGATCTTTTGAAGCTATTTTTAGCGCTTCAAGCTTTTGCGATTTTACATCAACCTGATCATCCACATAGATTGTAACTTGTTTTTTATCAGTGAAATCAGGCGGCAGGGTTACGATTACCTGATTATTTTTTACAGGACATACAATTTTATAGGTCATCTTAAAAAGATTTTTACTAAGGTAAGAAATTATAAATTGAGTGGGATTTGCCCTTGATATGGAGCAAGTATGAAGTTTAAGGCCGGGATGTGGGTTTTCTAACTCACATAGCCTGCATAATTAAAGATTAAAACAATGCTTAACTAAATGTACCGCAAAGTCCCTTTTCCTTTCTTATGCTCATACACAGGAGACGTTGCGGAGAAGGAAAAAGATTATGAGAAAACAGGTGAAACGTCTTGATATATTCTTACAGATTTTACAAGTCCGCTTTCGTCGAGGTCAGTAAATGCTACGGCTTTTACTATTGTCTTCTTTTCGTCTTTACGAACATAATGGTTTAATGCTTCAAGCACATAAGTATTGTCTGTGCCATAAATGTTTGTCAAGTCGTGTTCTACGCTGCCAAACGATTGCCAATAATAGCCAAGTCCTTGTAGAACGGTTTGCTTTCCTTGCATAGGTTCATCATTGTTAAATTGAACTGTAATATTGTCTGCAAGGAATTTGCCATACGCTTCAACATCTTTTGTGTCAATGGCATTTAGATAAGCCAAATAATTTTCGTAGGCTTTTGCGGTGAGTTGATTAACTCGGAGATTTTTAGTAATCATGATTTTAATTTTATGTTGTTGATTAATTAAATTGACAACACAAAAATACTTTGGCAAATCCCCTTGCATGTAGAACAAACTTCCGAAAGAATGGTAGTTTTTTCCTTTACTTGTTCCTGTATTCCATTGGCGTAATGCCTTCCTTACTTTTGAATAGCTTGGTGAAATAGGATGGGTCGTCATAGCCGAGCCAATACACTATTTCTTTAATGCTCATTTGGGTTTGTTTTAAAAGGCTTTTTGCTTCAAAAATTATAAACTCATCTATACTTTGTTTTGCTGAATGCCCCGTTTCTTTTTTTAGAATTTCTGATAAGTTTTTTGAGGATAGATTTAATTTATTAGCATAAAATGTCACTTCTTTTTCCTCTTGATAATGATTGTGTAGTAGCTGACTGAATTGATTGCTGATGTTTTGTGTTCTTGTGCTGTTGTTAATACCTTTTGATACGACTGAATAGATTTTACTAATAAATTCTAAGTACGCAAAGAATAAGCCTTGTGCTGTTTTTTTATTTTCTGAATGTGTTTGTAATAATTGAATAAATTCACAAGCCTTTAAATAATCTGAATCTATAAGATTTAAGCAATGATTTGCACTAGCTTTGAAAAAAGGATAATCTATCAGAAAGTGGTTATAGAATGGTTGCTGAAAAAAGTCGGCTTTAAAAAAAATAGCATGATTAGTTGCCATCCAATCATTCTTTGTCCACTGTCTTACAATACCAGGTCCTACAAGCGATAGTGTCTTAGCTGTGATTTCATAATCAGTGATGCCAATTTTTATTTC